>NZ_DATCVJ010000459.1:0-4424 GCF_036566945.1 Chitinophaga sp.
ATCGCTTCCATCCGCTTGTGCACCATTTTTTCGTCTATCCATTTGTGTACACGTTGTATCAGGATATCTTCATAATGCGAACGATTGAACACCTGTATCATGCCTTTTCCGGGTGCATGCTGATGTACTCTCCATAAAAAATCATGTTCCGACTCTTCTGTGCTGGGCGCTTTAAAGGAGTGTACCGTACAGCCTTGCGGGTTCAGGGTACCGGTAACATTTTTGATCACCCCATCTTTTCCGCTGGCATCCATTCCCTGTACCACCAATAGTACACTGTATTTATGCTGTGCATATAATAGGTTTTGCAGTTCATCGAGTTCTTGTAATATCTCCTGGGTTTTTGCCTTTATCTTTTCTTTATCGAGCTTTTTAGGAGCAGTCGTGCTGATAGCTGACAATTTGATTTTACTCATGTATTGCATTCTTATAAATAAATTTAACAAAATCAAATCAGAAGTGTTGCGATAACACGATTTATATTTTGCTGAATGATCCCGATACCTGCACCTTTGTAGTCGAAATCTATAACTATGCATCAACGTTTCGCTCAGTGGGGAGTTTTCATTTTGCTCTCACTCACCTGGGGCAGTTCCTTTATATTAATGAAGATTGGGCTGGAATCATTCACATCCTACCAGGTCGCCAGTTTAAGGTTGGTGGCGGCAGGTATTGCACTGTTACCTTTTTTACCAAAAGCATTACGGCAAACGCCTGTGAGTAAATTGCCGGTTATTCTGCTCTCCGGTATCCTGGGAAATGGTATTCCTGCGTTTCTTTTCTGCTTGGCAGAAACAGAAATAGACAGTTCCCTGGCAGGCATCTTAAATGCACTGACTCCTTTGATGGCTTTGTTATCCGGGATTATTCTCTTTAAAAGCCCGTTTAAAAAAGCGCAACTCACGGGGATATTTGTTGGATTGCTGGGGGTAGTTTTTCTGTTCACCTCCAAAGGTATTAATACGAACGGGCACTGGTATTACGCCTTCCTGGTTATTCTCGCAACGATTAGTTATGGGGTGAACATCAGTATTGTTCATCATCAGCTCAAGGGATTCTCCTCGCTGCAGTTGGGTTCCATTGCCATGTTTTTTTGTGCCATATGTACATTCCCGATACTTTGGTTTAGCAATTTCTTTCCACAGTTTACCCAACCCAATGCGCCATGGCGCTCTCTTTCGGCTGGTATAGTACTCGGAGTAATGGGTACGGGTGTAGCGGCGGTCCTGTTTTTTCTGCTGATCAAACGGGCAGGTTCTATGATGGCTTCTATGGTAGCATATGCGTTACCGTTAGTGGCGGTAGGTTGGGGCTTGCTGGCGCATGAATCCATCACCTGGGTGCAAATACTAAGTATGGGCATCATTTTACTGGGCGTATACCTGGTAAACCGGGCCAGCAGGGTACCAGCGTCAACTAAACTCCAGGAGCAGGCCCGGTAAGCGATAGGAATGAATCAAAAACGAAGCGGAGATACCAAATGGATAAGCATCCTTTGATATCTCCGCTTTAATATTTACCGGCTGAAAGCAGTGGTGGCTTAAATAGCCATAATTTCTTTCTCTTTCACTTCACAATGTCTGTCAATCAGCACAATATGTTTGTCGGTCATTGTTTGGATTTCTGCTTCGGCATCCTTGGCAGTGTCTTCACTTAAACCGTCTTTTTGTAATTTCTTTACCGATTCGATGGCATCACGGCGGATACTACGTACGGCTACTTTTGCCTGTTCGCCTTCGTTATTTACTCTTTTCACAAATTCCTTCCTGCGTTCTTCTGTCAGCGGTGGGAGGAATAAACGAATAATAATACCGTCATTTTGTGGATTAAGACCAATATTAGATGCGATAATAGCCCTTTCAATAGGCTGCAGCATGTTTTTTTCCCATGGTTGTATCGTCAGGGTACGTGCATCAGCAACACTCACGTTAGCTACCTGGTTCAGTGCGGTTGGCGCGCCATAATAGTCAACGAAAATACCATCCAGTATTTGCGGATTAGCTTTTCCAGCTCTGATTTTTGTAAGCTCCAATTCCAGGTGCCCGATAGCTTTTTTCATCGAGTCTGCTGCCTCATCAATGATAAGCGTTAGATCATCTTGCATAACATAAATAGTTAAGTGCGTGCAAACCTACAGGTTTTCTTTTAATCGTCAAAGTAACGCACCCGATAATGGAAGGAGAAATGCCTGCAATAAGCTTTTACAGTAAGTTATTCTGATGATTATTATTTATCCTGTAGTACACCCTCTGTTGTAACACGCAATATTTTGGTAGATTCTTTTGCGGTAGTTGCTGCTGGCTGAACAATTGGCTCAGGTATCGCCTGTACGGCCAGTTTCTTCCTACGGACCAGATATAACATACCTGTAAAAAAGGTAGCGGAACCTACAACTACCATCAGTAACCAGGTAGCTCCCATCCCCTGTAGTACAAATGCGCCCAGGATATAAGATGCATTAATAGCAACAGAAACGAGGGTGGTTTGACGGTGATTCAGTTTCAGGTCAAGCAGGTAGTGATGAATATGATTCCTGTCGGCAGAGAAAGGAGATCTTCCCTGTATCATACGTACGGCAAATACGCGTAAGGTATCAAATAAGGGCACTATCAGGATAGCAAAAGCCACTGCTGGTGTAGCCGAAATAGGCATTTTACCGACAGGATTTCCTGCCACATCAATAAATTTGAGTATCAGCACGGCATTAACCAGTCCTATCAACAGAGATCCTGTATCGCCCATGAAAATGCGGGCCGGAGAGATGTTATAAATCAGGAAACTAGCCAGCCCCCCTGCCAGTGCAAAACCTATTACGGCATAGGTAATTTCACCTACGTGCAGGAAATAAGCACCCAACACAGCACTTACCAGCAACCCAATGCTACCGGCGTGCCCGTCTACACCATCGATCAGGTTAAAGGCATTAATAACTACGATAAAGGTGAAATACGTCAGCATAAGGCTGATATTGGGAGGTAATGTATAGATTCCCATGAATCCGTACATACTGGTGATTTGCAGGTTGCCGAGGTAGATGATGGCAAAAGATGCGGCCAGCTGCCCTATTAATTTCTTTAACGGTGACAGCCCTACGATATCATCTTTCATACCAACCATGAAAATAATAAAGAATGCGGCCATCATGTACTGAAATGGCGAATTAGCCATAGCAGGTACACAGATCGCAGCTGCAATTATAAATCCGGAGAAAAAACCGATTCCCCCGAGCGTTGGTATACGCTGTTTGTGCGTCTTTCGTTCGTCCGGTTCGTCGTATAGATGCTTTAATTCCGCGACTCTGATTAGTATTGGAATCGAAAAATAGGTAACCACAAAACTTAGGACGGTAGCAATTAATACATTCTCCATTAGTGGGGCTTAATTGTGCAAAGATATTAATTTCAATGAAATGTGAAAAGAAACGTTAAAAAAATCAACTTTTTTAATACTTTGAGATCGCAAAAAAAAAGTTCAACAGCCACAAATTCTACGAAATTCTATTAGTTTTGCGGCACAAAAATTAACAACTATCATGCCACAGCTCAAAGATATTGCTACTCAGGTCAGAAGAGATATTGTACGGATGGTACATGGTGTTCAAAGCGGACATCCCGGAGGATCATTAGGTTGTGCAGACTTCTTAACTGCACTGTATTTCAAGGTAATGGATCATAAGCCTGAACCTTTTGATATGGACGGTAAAAACCAGGATCTGTTTTTCCTCTCCAACGGTCATATATCTCCTGTTTTCTACAGTGCCCTGGCTCGTTCAGGATACTTTCCTGTACAGGAACTGAGTACTTTCCGCAAGCTGAATTCCCGCCTGCAGGGTCATCCCACCACACACGAACACTTACCAGGTGTACGTATTGCCTCCGGCTCCCTGGGCCAGGGCATGAGCGTGGCTATAGGTGCAGCACTCGCAAAAAAACTGAATAACGATAAAAACCTGGTGTTCTCCCTGCACGGAGATGGCGAACTGGAAGAAGGACAGATCTGGGAATCTGTAATGTTTGCACCACACCATAAAGTAGATAACCTGATCATCACCGTGGATCTTAACGGCCAACAAATAGATGGGACTACTGATGACGTTGCCGGATTAGGCGATGTAGGTGCTAAATTCGAAGTATTCGGATGGCACGTACTCCATATGAATGGCAATGATATGGATGATGTTGTAGCTACCCTCGAAAAAGCTAAAGGCTTGACTGGTCAGGGCAAACCTATTGCTATCATCATGAAAACCGTCATGGGCCAGGGAGTTGACTTCATGGAAGGACACCACGAATGGCATGGTATCGCTCCGAGCGACGAACAACTGGCCAAAGCACTGGCACAGTTGCCAGAAACACTGGGTGACTACTAAACGTCAGTCTTAAAAAAGTTAAAAGGGATCGTATAATTGTTATACGATCCCTTTT
>NZ_DATCVJ010000460.1:0-9323 GCF_036566945.1 Chitinophaga sp.
TCTTTCCGGATAGCGCAAAGCGGTCAGTGAAGCCCCAAATACGCAACCGGTATCTATGTCGATGGTATTATTCAACCACTGTGCTGCAGGTACGGGCGTGTGTCCGTATACTACCATGGCCCGGCCTTTATATTCCACCGCCCAGTTATATCTGATGGGGAGTCCAAATTCATCTGTTTCGCCGGTGGTTTCACCGTATAAACAGAATTCTCTCACCGCTCCGGAGCCACGCCCCTGCATGCTTTCCTTTAAGCCCGCATGTGCTACTACCAGTTTGCCGTCGTCCAGCACATAATGGCTGATGAGGCCATCTATAAATGATTTCACGGATTCCAGGAACTCCGGGCTTTCGCTGCTGAGCTGTGCCACCGTTTGTTCCAGGCCATGTCTGAGCTGTACATTTTTTCCGTTCAGGTAACGCAGTAATTTGGCATCATGGTTTCCCGGCACACATAAGGCCAGGCCATTGTTCACCATATTCATCACCAAACGTAGTACCTGCGGTGATTTCGGACCACGGTCTACCAGGTCGCCCACAAAAACGGGTTTACGAAAACGCGTGTATCCTTCGGCGTTAGTAGTCATGGGTGCGCTGATCAGGGAAGCATTTTCCTTGTCTATATGGTATCCAAGTACTTCCAACAGGTTACACAATTCATCGTAGCAACCGTGTACATCACCGATGATATCGAACGGACCGTGTTCGTCTTTTTTATTATTATAGAGTGGCGTACGGGTAATGGTTTCCAGCATGGCCACCTCTTCCGGTGAGCGCATTTCAAAAATCTGGCGGAAGCCTTCCTCCCGCAGATCACGGAGCCCACGCTTCAGCTGTGAGATTTGTTGTGGGATCACATGCGTACCGAAATTACGATCGCTCCGCTGCGTATTCCGCTCCTGACATACGTGTTCCGGCATGTTCAGGATAATAGCTACCGGCAGCACATGATATTCTCTGGCCAGCCGCACCCATTCCCGGCGGGATTCGGGTTGTACGTTGGTGGCGTCAATCACGGTGAGTAAGCCCAACTTTAAACGCTTGGCAGCTATAAACCGAACCAGTTCAAACGCATCAGCAGACACGGTCTGGTTGTTTTCATCATCGCTGATTAAGCCGCGGCAAACATCAGACGAAATAATTTCTGTGGGTTTAAAAAACTGACGGGCAAACGTGGACTTACCGGCGCCTGAAGGGCCGATTAATAATACCAGTGATAATTCTGGTATAGAGATGTGTGATAATTTGGTATTTCTACGAGACATAATATGCTTCTCTTATTCTTACTAACAGCGTTTCCGCCAGCGCCGGGTCCGGGTGTTCCGGCAGGTCTGACACAGCATACAGCTGTTGCATGTGATGTAATTTTTCGGTGGCCATTTCCACCAGGGTATCGTAACTGAATTCACCGTTACGGATACGCAGGAGGAAATCGCGGTCGTGTCTGTAAACACGTACTTCTTTATATTGCGCAATTTCTGCGGCCATGTTTAACAAACGAAAAGTATGCATCATATGCTTACTATCGTAGTCGGCGCCCAGCGCTTTGTTGTGGGCATACCGCGCTTCGTTGCGAAGTGTTTCCCATTCGTGATAGGCGGCGAACTCCTTACAATAAACGGTGTAACCATCTTTATTAAACTGCATAATCGCCAACGGGGCTGGTCCTTTAGGGACCGCACTCAGTTGCACATCGTTGGCATCTGATCCGGAGAAAATGCCTTTGAAGATGACCGGTGTATCAAATTGCCCGGTATGGTATAAGGCATATATATCGCGGAAATGATCGATGCGCGATAGACCACAGTGTTCGGGTTGCAGCTGCTTTTCGTGTAGCCAATTCCGTAGTAACACACTCTGGCTGCCAACAATCACGTAGCAAAATTCAAAAACGGATTTCCTTTCTGCCGGGTACGACTGGTTGATCTTCTTATTGAGTCCCCTGGCCCTTTTCAGCTGCGTATTCGCGAAACCGGCAAAGGTATCCAGGCATAAACGTGATAAAAAGTCCGCCGGCTTTATCAGCTCCATCAGCGGGTGACGGTATAATTGATTGTCGGCACCAGTACTTAACAGCTCCAGTATATTGGGGTTATTTTTCTCCAGTAATTCAAGGAAACGTTTTATTTCAAAATATACCTCATCATTGCTTTGATTGGCTACCTGCGGGGTATACGTCATCCCATACAGTTCCTGTTGGGGCAATATGAATACGCCTTTGATATCGGTATCTGAAGTGGGCAGCTGCAGGTTATATGCCCTGCTGCCGCTGATACATTCCAGCAGCATATATGCCCTGTTTTGCTGCAGTGCTTCAAAAGTCATAGGCTATATATTTCCGGAAAAGCGCATCCAGTTCGGCGGTGTCGTTCCTTACGGCTGGCAGTTCAGCAGATAAAAATTTGCATTCTTCCAGGGTACGGGCGATCCATTGATGCAACGCTAATACCGGCGCAATCGTAGTATGCTCATCCGCATTCACTTTTACTTCCATCAAATGATCAATCTCTTTTTGAATGGCTTCATCGGTGATTAAAGTACGCAGCGTGGCAAATTCCATGGGTGGTACGCCTTTGCCGGCCAGAATCCACTGGCAAGCCAGCATGGGCCGTAACACATAAAAATACTTTTTTACTTTCACCATGTCTCCTTCCAGTTCGTTGGTGAACGTGTTGTTCGCCATAGACAGGTAGTGATGACAACCAGATCTTGGCGAGAAATATTTTTCCATCAAACCTGTGAGGGTTTGTTTGAAGTCGGTTTCTTCCTGGTATACAATGGGCGACTGCAGCCATTCATATAAGGGCGCATTGGATTTCAGGAACAGCTGTAATCCTTTACGGATATCCCATCCGCTTACATCGAGTACTTCATCTACCGGAGGTTCAATCACATCCCGTTGTTCTGTGATGCTCAGGTAGGTATCTTTATGACGTGTGTAAATAAAGCGGATGTCAAAGTCGCTGTCCGGCGATGGAAAGCCCCAGGCGCGGCTGCCGGATTCGCATGCATAGAGTATTTTAACCTGATGCGATTGTTCCAGTTCTTTTATTTTTTGCAAAATCAGCTCTTCCATAATTATCTTTTAAACAGGGCCAGTTGGCTGGGACCACCTAATACTTCATCTGCTTCTCCCAAGGGCCTATAGGTTACAATATAACCAAATTGTGCGGCTACGCGGTTACCCCATGCCTCAAATTCGGCTCTTGTCCACTCAAAACGGTGGTCATTATGCCGGAACTTACCACTGCTAAGGGTTTCGTACATCATGTTATATTCTGCGTTTACCGTGGTAATAATCACATTTTGCGGCCGGGCGTACTCAAAAACCACTTTTTCCAGGGCCGTCAGACGGGGTGGGTCCAGGTGTTCTATTACCTCTACCAATACCGCGGCATCAAAGCCTGATAAACGTTTATCCCTGTACGTTAGTGATCCCTGGATCAGTTGCAGGCGTGCTTTCTGCATTTCCGGCAGGCGGTCGAGCTTCAGTTTTGCCTGGGCTATTTCCAGCGAATGATAGCTCACATCCATGCCCAGGATCTTTTTGAAGGCAGATTTTTCCATCAGCAAACGCAGCAACTTACCTTCACCACAGCCCATGTCCGCCACGGAGCTGGCATTCAGCTCCAGGAGCAGGTCTCTTACGGCCTGTAGCCGGACATCATGCAGACGTACTTTTTCCTTCGGCTGCTTTTCTTCCTCCGGCAGTACTTCTTCCTTCATAATCATACCCAACGCCTCTTTGGCCAGCGGGCCAATATGGCGGAGATAACGACGGGTAATCAGTTCTTTGGCAGGATGGGTATCCAGCCAGCCCTGCCCCTTTTCCATCAGTTTTTCAATTTCATGGCCGCCCACGAAATAATGTTTGTCGTTGTCACAAACCGGGATCAGGATGTACAACTGACTCAGGATTGTTTTCAGCGGCAGCGTATGGCGCAGCGTCAGATTGAAATAGCGGCTCTGCCCCCATTCCGGGAACTGTTCATCCAGCACATAGGATTGCAGCGATATGTCGTAGCCTAATGGCTCAAAAAACTGTCGTAGTAAGGGCTCGCCGCCTTTCACCGGCAGAACCGACAAGGTGATTTCAAAAGGAATCGCTTCGTCCGTCAGGTGTGGTTTGTCTTTACAACGCCCATTCATAGCAGAAGAATACGCCTGTGCAATGGCGGCGCTCATGAAAGACGAGGCCACATAAGGTCGGTCATTCACGTACTGTTCCAGTGCGAAATCATTCCCGGAACCGTTACGGCGAACCAGTCGTACCGGATCAATATCGAGCAGTAAAGCAGCCGTGCAGGAATCATCTGTGGCTTCCGGATAAAAAATGTGTGCACTACCGGCGGTCAGTTCAACAGTTTGTACTTTAGCGGGGTGTTTGTGCAGCAGATAGCCAAGGTCTGTGGCGGGGTAACGTTTAGTTGTAATAGTTAATAACATCGGTCAACTGTGCTTCTTCACGGAAGCACTCTTTTTATAAATTATGAATCGAAGATATTATTTTTTGTTATGCAGCGCAAATTTGCGGCGGATAAAATCGTTGAACGTCCCTTTATCTACCTGTAATACCTCCTTTACAGACCGGTAAAAGTCGTCATATTGCTTACCGGCACTTAATAATTTTTTAATGCCCTCCCAGCCGTTTTGCTGATCTACCAGCTGACAAATCAAACCGCCTACCACATAGCTCACCGTGCTTTGATGGTTTACATCATAGCCGGATTCCATATCGGCCATGATGCTACGTTCCGGGTGTGCTGCATAAAAATCAGCCAGTTGTTGCAGGTGCCAGGATAAAGGCTGCCCTCCGCTCCCACCAAGATAAGTCGGATATCCTTCACTGATCACCTGGTTCAGGGTAGCCGCATAGAGACTGTTGATATAAAGATGCACCACTTCATGTGGATACCATTCGCTGTTGTTGCCACTAAAAAGAATCCGGCGTTCTACTTCTGCCAGTCCCCCGGTAGTATCTGCCATGATCCTGGCTTCATAATCCCAGCCCTGTATACGGTACATTTCTTCCCGGTCCGTGCATTTGTAATACGTAAAGACAATGGGCGCTACACCGAAGCGTTGTGCCAGTTGCCGGTTAAAGGCGACTGTTTTTTCAGCAACTGCCGTATCAAACGTACATGGGTATACGAATTTTATGTCCGCGATCGTAGTGGCGTGCCAGCGGGCAGTCCGCGCTTCCAGCGGATGTTTAAAACGGAAACCCGCCGGCGTTTTCACCGCAACAATATTATAGATGGCACGCAACACCGGCGCTTCGCGTTCACGCTGACTGATAAAAGCCAGCTTCAACAGGTAGTTACCGGCGGGCGATAATATTTGAATGCCCGTTAATACCGGCTTGTAAAAAAATGGGTCCTGGTATTTGCCACTCATCTCTATAAAATATAAATCCTTATAAGGAGCGGGATTCGCCACAAAATCGGACGACAGCCAGTAATCATTTTTATGCAGGTCATTGTTTTTGGTGGAGAGAAATCCATGCAGGCTTTTTAGCAGGTCCTGGTTATCGGTGGCACTGTCCAGCGGTACTACATTGGGATTGATGCGGAAAATAAAACCAGTATCTGATTGTGCGATGCCGGATATACTTGTCAGGATCAGGATAAAAAGAGCTACTGTTCTGATATACATGAATAAAGGCTCATTTATTTAAAACAACAAATTATCATTTAATCTTTATATCTTCTACGGAGATCCCAGAAAAATATTTTGTTTTCACAATTAGTCTACTATATTTGTAGACTTTTATTCTCCACCTTTAAATTTTCCGGTTATGCCAGATAAGCCATTACATTTCGACACACTCCAGGTACATGCAGGTTACCAGCCAGAAGGCAGTACACATGCGGCGGCAGTGCCTATTTACCAAACTTCTTCCTATACTTTCGACAGTGCAGAACATGCGGCGGATCTTTTCCAGCTGAAGCAGTTTGGCAACATCTACACCCGTATCATGAACCCCACCACGGATGTATTTGAAAAAAGAGTGGCCGCACTGGAAGGTGGTGTAGCCGCACTGGCAGTAGCTTCCGGACAAGCGGCACAATTTATAGCCCTGCACAATATTTTGCTACCGGGAGATAACTTTGTCACGTCTTCTTACTTATATGGCGGCACCTTTAACCAGTTTAAAGTAAGCTTTAAGCGGATTGGCGTAGAGGCCCGTTTCGCGGACCTTGACAACCCAGCCAGCTTTGAAGCGCTGATAGATGAAAATACCAAAGCGCTGTATGTGGAAACGATCGGCAACCCCGGATTTTCCATTCCTGACTTTGAAAAGATAAGTGCCATTGCCCGTAAGCATGATTTGCCATTGGTGGTAGATAATACTTTTGGTGCAGCCGGTTACATTGCCCGTCCGCTGGAACACGGCGCCAACGTGGTAGTAGAGTCAGCCACCAAATGGATTGGCGGACATGGTACCAGCATTGGCGGTATCATTGTAGACGGTGGTAACTATAACTGGGGCAACGGAAAGTTCAAACAGTTCAGCGAACCTGATGAAGCTTATCATGGTATGAATTTCTGGGAAGTATTCGGCGCCCAGAGTCCATTCGGCAACATCGCCTATATCATTCGTGCAAGGGTGGCCGGCTTACGCAGCTGGGGCCCTTCCCTCGCGCCACAGAATTCGTTCCTGTTCCTGCAGGGATTGGAAACATTGTCGCTTCGCGTACAACGCACAGTAGATAATGCGCTGGCACTGGCACAGTGGCTACAACAACATCCACAGGTGGAATCCGTGAACTATCCAGGTTTACCGGATAATAAATATCATGCACTGGCACAGAAATACCTGCAAAATGGCTTTGGTGGCGTATTAACCTTTAAGATCAAAGGTGGCAAAGAAGCCGCAGATAAATTCGTACAGTCGTTGAAGTTAATTTACCATCTGGCGAACGTGGGTGATTCCAAAACCCTCATCATTCACCCGGCTACCACTACGCACCAGCAGTTGAGTGAAGAAGAGCAAACAAAAGCCGGTGTAGCACCAGGCGTGTTGCGCATTTCACTGGGCATAGAACATATTGGAGATATTCAGGGTGATTTAGCACAGGCATTTGAAAAAATAGCTGTTAGCTTTTAGCTTTTAGCTTTTAGTAAATGCAGCGAAGACTAACATTTTATCATCTTCGCTGCATTTACTAAAAGCTAATAGCTGTTATTCGCTGCATTTACTAAAAGCTAATAGCTAATAGCTAAGAGCTGTTTATGGTTCTTCTCCGGTATCAATATCTGACGCATTGCCACTTGTATCCTTATCACCTTTACCCAGCTTGATTTTTACCTTCCCATCCTTGTCAGATACTGCCCGTAAGTGCACCACAATTCCTTTCTTGCTACGCCTGCGTTTTTCTTCTTTATCGGTAATAGCAGAATCTTTCGCCGGATTACGCAATGGAATATCCAGGTTGATATTAGTACCGCCATCAATACCGTATACCCCCTGTAAGTCTATATTAATAGCGCTGGACGCGATGCGCATAGGCGGAATGATGATTTTATTTCCCTGTACCTGGAAAGTATTATTCAGGTTTTCAAATGTAATACTATCGAGGTGCCTTTTGCGGAAAGCAAAGTTGCCGATATCGGCCAATGGTCCGAAGTTGATGAGTGCACCGTTCTTCAGGTTAAAATTAATGGTGCCATACAGGGAGTTCTTCCCCAGTGAACCGTTATCCAGTATATTTCCTTTCAGGTTCACTTTCGCAGATACATTTCCTTTCAGGTTATCGGAAGTAAGGGAAGTCATTCCGAAATTATTAAACGCATAAAACAGCTGACCGATATGCACCGTGTTGACGGTAGCATTCATGGTGAAGTTATTATTAACTCCCTGCTGATGCATGGCTCCGGTCAGTTGCATATTGCCGCCTGCATGGTCGAGTGCTATTTGTTTTAACAAGATATCCGAATTTGTTAGCTCCAGCACGGCCTTTACATTTTGGGCCGTAAAGCGCTGATAGATTACCTTATCCAGTTTCACGTTCATATTTACATCGCTGGAGGCCAATACCACATCCAGTTGCCGTGATACGCGCCCTATTTTTGCTTTCTGCTGACTTTTAGAGGGCTTGGCCTTTTGCCGCGGCGCCAGGAAGCTTTTGAACTCGTTCAGGTCTACCAGCTGGCTACGTACATTCCAGGTAAGCGTTATTTTATCCGGCGTAGTAAAATACAGGTTCAACAGGTTCTTCACCACTCCATCCATTTGCAGATTGCTCTTCTCTGTTTGTATATCTACATTCTCCAACAACAGATCCTGCCCGGTGAAACGCAGGGTGGCGTTGGCATTGTGGAAAGACAAGTTACGGGGTGTATAAGTAAAAGCCCCCTGTTTCACGGCCACCACACCTTGCAGCGAAGAAGGCGTGTTATCGTCTGCCAGTACCGGCCCTGTGTAATACAGGTCTGCATTGGCGCTACCGGCCTTAAATACAATAGGTGCTTCTGTGGCTGCGCCGTTCAGATTCGCCAAGGGGAATTCCGAACGGAAATGTCCATGCAGCAAAGGTTGCTTCAGATTCACCACCCGAATGGTATCTGCTTTAAGCGGAATACCTCCCAGCGATGCACTCAGCTGGAAAATGTTCACAGCTGAGTTTTCATCCGTATGTCCTTGTCCGGGTAAAACCTCATTATTAAATCGACCGGTGAAATTACAGTTGGTCCACTCTCCCATGGTGGTAACCAATACGTTGTTGGTCGTTTTCCAGGTAATCAGCACCTTAGGTGTATCCCTGTATTTCATATGTCCGTCGAGGTTAGCCTCCGCATCCAGCGGCCTGGTCAGAGTAATGCTACTCAGCTTTGTGCTGATATTGGGCGGCAACCAGGAGGCGGCGTCTTTCAACAGCACCTGGTTGGCATTAATTTTTAATTGAAAAGGCGGTGGTTTTTCGCCAAAGCCAAACTGCCCTGCAATCAGCACCGGGTGGTCATCTATCCGGATTTCCTGCTGTGGTACGGTCAGTATTTTTGTGCGCTTATTGAAGATGACCGACAGATTCAATTGCAATTTTTTATCCTTGAGATAACTTCCTTTGTTGGAATTAAAAGCGAAGCTTTTCGACATAATATCCGACAGCATGGTAAACTGGATACTCGAATCCGTAGCATTTATTTTCCCATCCAGTTGATTAATATCCAGGTGGAAGAGCTTAAATTTCTGCTGGTTGTCTATCACAAAACTGATATTCCGGAGGGTCAGCTGCTCTACATTGGCGTCTTTGGAACCGCTGCTTTTCTTTTTCCCGGATTGGCCTTGTAGTACATAGGTATTGGAGTACCCGGTGGTATC
>NZ_DATCVJ010000461.1:0-6937 GCF_036566945.1 Chitinophaga sp.
CCTGCCTGCCGATACCACACTGGGCGTATTTGCCAATGTTTTCGGGAATGAAGTATATCTCTTTGAAGAAAGAGAACCCCTTACCGGCAAAAATGATAAGACCTATAACACCCAGAAAGTGTTGGGAAAAATATGGGGTGATAATGATGCGCGTGTAGACCAGAAATCAGTGCTGCGTGCCCGTTTATTCGACATGTATATCATGGACTTTGACCGCCACGATGATCAGTGGCGCTGGTACAAGGAATCGCATAAAGGAGAAGATTACTACTACCCGGTACCCCGTGACCGCGATCAGGCATTTTTCGTAAACGAAGGAGCAATCCCCCGTGCAGCTGCGCTGCCATGGCTCATGCCAGCGATACAAGGCTTCCGCGATGATTTTCGGGATGTAAATGGTTTCAACTTCAGCACCCGCTATTTCGACCGCTCTTTCCTGAATGAAATGGATGAAAAAGACTGGAAAAAGCAAACAGAAAGGTTACTAAAGAAAATGACCGACAGCGTGATACAGGCTGCCGTAAACGCTTTTCCGGATACCATCCGTTCGCTGGTAGGACCTATGATGCTTCATCGCCTGACCGTTCGCCGCAACATCCTGGAAAAGAACACGATGAAGTATTATCGTTTCCTTGCTAAAGGAGTGGATGTACCGGCTACAGAAAAAAATGAGCTCATCACCGTTGAAAAGCTGGCTGGTGGTAATGTGGCGCTGAATATGTTTAAAATCAGCAAGAAAGGCGTTGTACAACAGAATATCTATTCCCGCACTTTCGATCCCGGTGTTACCAAAGAGTTGAATGTATATGGTATGGGCGGCAACGATCGGTTTGAAATAAAAGGTGATCACGGCACGCCTATACGTATACGGCTCATTGGCGGTAAGGAAGCCGATACTTTTGTAGATAGCTCCACCGTAAAAACAGGTGGCAAACGGATACGGATATACGATCAGCGTACCGGGAAAGACACATTCACCCTTTCACACAATGAACAACGCCGTTTGTCTAACGATCCGGGAAATATTAAATACAACCGCAGCGCTTTCCAATACGAAAAAACAATGCCGTTGATCGCCGGAGGCTTTAACCGGGATGATGGTCTGTTATTGGGGCTGGGGCTGTCTGTTACGCGCCATGCTTTCAGACGGGAACCGTTTTCAGCCAAACATTTATTCACCGCTACACATGCGGTGGCCACGCGTGCCTGGAACTTCCGCTATCAGGGGGAATTTACAGACGTCATAGGAAAAACAGACCTGTTACTCAATGCCCGGGCCAATGCGCCAAATAATACCATCAACTTTTTTGGATTTGGCAATGAAACCGTATTCGACAAATCCAAAACGATATCCTACTACCGGGCGCGGTTCAATCTTTATACCGCGGAAGTATTGCTGAAAACGTCGCTCAGCGATCATATATACTTCGCTTATGGTCCTACTTTGAATAACTATGCGTTTGATAAAGATGAAAATAATGATCGTTTCATCACTGATTTTAAAGACAATGGACTCGACTCCGCCGGTATTTATGGCAACAAATCATACGCCGGAGCTAAATTGGTCGCTACGATAGATACCCGTAATAATAAGATTATCCCTACGCGGGGTATCCTGTGGACGACTACTTATTCCGGTAGCTTGGGGCTGAACGGTAATAGCCATAATACTACGCAACTGCAATCTGATTTGAGCTTGTACATGAGCTTCCGGATCCCGGCTAATTTTGTGATCGTAAGTCGCTTTGGTGGTGGAAAATTATGGGGCAACTATGAATACTTCCAGGCGCTCACCGTGGGCGGCACACAGAGTTTACGCGGATATCGCAACTTCCGCTTTGCCGGCGATGCCAGTGTATACAACAATACAGAAATACGGGTAAAGTTATTTGACCTGAAAACATACGTCTTACCGGCCGGTGTAGGACTTATCGCCTTTAATGATGTGGGCCGTGTATGGCGGGAAAATGAAACCTCGCATGTATGGCATGATGGATTTGGAGGTGGTATTTATGTAGCACCGATTAATTCGCTGATCATCACTGCGGTGATAGGGCATTCCAAAGAAGAAACGGTACCATATGTAACGTTTGGGTTTAAATTTTAGCGATTTTTTGTCTTACTCAGGATTATACTGATTTAGATGATTTTCCGGATTTTATTTTTCAGGATTATAAAAGATTAAAGAGATTAGCGAAGATGATGCGGATACCCACATTTGTCTTCGCTAATCTCTTTAATCTTTTTAATCAAAAAATCAAAAGAGTGAAAATCTGGAAAATCATCTAAATCAGTATAATCCTGAGTAAGACAAAAAGTCGCTTACTCCGCATCCATATTCACCCGCACGCGGAGTGCCTTCAATCCGCTAACACCCTGTAACTCTTCCAGGTCCAGCATTTCAATTTCAGGCAGTAGTATCTTTTTGCTTTGGAGGAAGGTGATATATTTCTTCAGCTCTTCCATTTCTCTTACATAAGAGTATACCATGGCAATGGTACCGGGTTGCGTTAATCTTTCGCCGGTATCTTTTACATGTACTTTATCGATACGTTTTTTAATGATCTCATAACGCACGTTATAAGCGCCTTCCACATCAAACCGGCGTTCATCGCTACGGAAGCTGATGGTGATAGGAGCACTGTGCATCAGGATCATCTGCGTGGTTTGCAATGGCACCTTGAGTTTGGGACCCAGTTTATGAGTCAGTCTTGCAATATGCGCCATCGATGAAAGCTGCCATAGGCGAAGGTTACGCAGGTATAACTGATCAAATTTCTTTTCCTGCGCAATGGACTGGCCAATGTAAATCGTATACTCTACACCGTCAGTACGGTATTTCTCAAAATAGCAGGGGAAGGAGTGTTGTATGTACTGACGCTCTTTCTCCAGGTATTGACTGATAGCAGCATTGATCTTAGACAGGCTTTCTTCATACTCTCTCCGGTGATGATATACATGACCTTCTGATTTATCCATTTTGGCAAAATAGCTGGCCAGTAAGGGTTTCAATGTGTCGTTGTCTTCACAGAGATGTTCCAGTACCGGTTGTATTTCGTGGTCCATGAACTCATTCACTTTCAGATCTTCACCAGCCTGCAGGCTATTACTCAGATTGTCAAGCAGGTCGTTTGTCTTGAACTGTAGTTCTTCCAGTAACGGCAGATGTATGGTTTTTTCAATGGTAGCGAGAGTATCGCGGATCAGTTCCAGTTGTTCCTGTAAGTCCTCCCGGATGGCGGTGCCTTGCTGTACGGAAGAGTTACGGATATCTACCGCGCCATACAGTGGGTATACCTCATCGAAACTAATGCTTTCAATATCTTTTCTTTCTTCTACCGGTGTGAGCAAATAATCCCAGGCAGCATCCACAAACTTCCATTCTACCGAAGGTTGTAATGCGGTGAACTGATCTTTTATCACTTCATTCAACCGGCTCTCCAGGATGTTCATGCTGCGGTTCAGCATCAGCACCAGCAGGGGATACGTATTTTGCAGCTTCCATAAAGGATCAGTAGATAGCCTGTTAGGTGTGGAGGACGCCAGTTCCAGCACGCCCAGAATCTCCTTTTTATGGGTGATCGGGAATACCAGGAAGCTTTTGATATTTTTTATCGGCAAAAACTTCAGGAAAGAATGCGGCGCAATGGTCGCATCATTTACATCCGGAATGATCAATGGAATAGGATGCAGTTCCAGATGCTCCAGCAATGCCGAGAAGAAATGTTGTTGTTGCTTTTTGTTGCCCACGCCCAGAATGGGGTCTGTATTGGAGAATTGTTCTTCCAGTACATTTTTGCCATTCACTTTTGGGAAAGGAACCAGGTGAGCCGTTACATCCGGAATACCCAGTATCGTAGGAATCATTTTTTCCAGGGTACGATAGCTCTCTACTTCGTTGCTGGTGCGCATATTCATCACCAGGCTTTTGATATTATTGAGGGTTTCAGATTGTGTTACATCTTTCACCGTCCATATTACAAAGCCTTCCAGTGAAAACATACTGGTGGGCAGCAATTGTTGTAAGGAGTCTTCTGTGATTTGTTTAGAACAAAACTGACCATAGTCCAGCGGCGGCAGTTCTCCGTTTACCTTCACATCTACAAAACGTGGGTCTATGTTCACTTTCACATAACGCTTGCCTCCATCCGGTGTTTCCACGGTATGGATTATTTCGTTTTTATAGGTCATCGGAAAATGATACACCTTTTCCAGGATCAGTTTATAGAGCCAGGTTAATTTATCTTTTTTCACCTGGGTCAGGGAAACACCTTCTGGAATAGTGGTCAGCTCCTGGCCGTTCTGTGAAAAGAGTTGTTTAAAGAGATCGGAATAATAGAAAATGGCGAATTTAAAGGGAACGCCAATGCCATAAATATCTTTAGTGGAATCTGTTGTAACCGGGAATATGGCGGATATCAACAGGTCCAGATACTCTTTATACTTACTGAGATCACTATCAGGGGAGATAGGCTCCAATACTTCCGGGTTGCTTTCAAACTTATCTATGATCAGATTATAGAAAGAAGAGCGAACTTCTTCGGCATTCTTCACCTTTTCCTTCAAATAATTCAGGAAGGGAGCGAATGATATATTGGACTCAATTACTTTATCATCGTTAAATACACCAGGGTGTGCAGTTAAAACTTTCATATCTACGTATAATTATAACCAAAGGCCATCAATTTTGGTGTGCCAGCAATAAATATCTTATTACAATTTACAGTAAAATCAGTGTGCAGGAATAACAGCGGGGAAACTATACTAATGTAGACGCAAAGGTAGGAGAAATATTGTATGATTGACAGCATTGGGAAATGCAGGTGATGTGATAGGGAGTATCTCCCTGAAAATCAACTGCATTTCCCCACTGAAAATTATTGCAATTCAATCTGGTTTCTGAGCAGATCGTCTATGGTATCACGTTTGCGGATCAGGTGTGGCTTACCTTCTTTTACCAGTACTTCCGCAGGTTTCAGGCGGGAGTTAAAGTTAGAAGACATTTCAAAACCATAGGCGCCGGCGTTATAAAACACCAGGTAGTCACCTTCTCTTACCTCATTTATTTTCCTGTCCCATCCAAAAGTGTCGGTTTCGCAGATATTACCAACTACGGTATAGATGCGTTCCGTGCCTTTTGGATTGGAGATATTACGTATCAGGTGGAAAGCCTCGTAAAACATAGGTCTGATCAGGTGATTGAATCCTGAGTTCACGCCTACAAATACATTGGCAGTTGTTTGTTTGATCACATTCGCTTTTACTACAAAGTAGCCTGACTGGCTTACCAGGAACTTTCCTGGTTCAAACCACAGTTGCAGTGGGCGTACATATGATTTAGCGAAGTTGTTGAACGCCTCGCTCAGTTTTTTACCAAGCAGATCAATATCCGTTTCAGGGTCGCCTTGTTGATAAGCTACCTTGAAACCGCTGCCCAGATCAATAGATTCCAGGTCAGGGAAGTGCTGTACCATTTCAAACATCACCTCTACGCCACGCAGGAACACATCTACATCCTTGATTTCAGAGCCGGTATGCATGTGCAGGCCCGTTACTTTCAATTTGGTAGAATTTATAATACGTTCGATATGACGCATCTGGTGGATGGAAATACCAAACTTACTATCGATATGCCCGGTGGAGATTTTGAAGTTACCACCAGCCATGATATGCGGGTTCAGACGGATACAGATAGGGTAGCTGCCACCGAACTTGTTACCAAACTGCTCCAGGATGGAGAGGTTGTCTATATTGATGATCACCCCCAGGTCTTTGGCTGCAATAATTTCCTGCAGGTCCACACAGTTAGGGGTAAAGATGATATTCTTAGGTTCAAATCCGGCTTTCAGGCCCAATTGTACTTCCTGGATAGATACGGTATCGAGTCCACAACCAATTGAGTTGATGTACTTAAGGATGTTGATATTGGTCAATGCCTTACAGGCGTAGAAAAAGCGGGTGTCCGACTTCTGAAAAGCCTTTTGCAGCTTTTCGTACTGAGTTTTAATCTTTTCTGCATGGTATATATATACCGGGGTACCAAATTCTTCTGCTACTTTCACAAGGAAATCGGCAGTAAGTACGTCGCTTTGTTTAGGCATTGATAATCCTTAGTTTAAGAATGAGTTGGCAAAATTACTATTCAAAAGTGAGAAATTGTAGAAAAATGCATAGGGGCTATAAATGGATGAGCCGAAAGGAATAATCGTAGCTGATTTCACCTTTTGTAAGATGATGATCTAACCACGCGGTTTCCTCATGACTTATTTTTATAATATCCCCGGTGGATACATCTTTGAATTTTTTTAATACCATTTGTAGGGTATTCAATTCCTCTTCATTAAAAAGTGTGCTATCAAATGTATGGTGATCGTTTGAAAGGAATTGTTCGCCGATACCACCATTAGGAAATTCGGTAAAGACGATGTTAATCATCTCCAGGGTATTGGCGTATTCGAAAATGCTATTGAAATTTTTAGGCACCGGCCCCATTTGAATCGCCATGTATTCGGCGCCGGTAATGCTATATCCGAATTGTTTGTAATGAGAGAAATCGGCATAGAACAACAGCTTGTTTAATTTGGTTTTCCACGGTTTTACGTTAGCCGCAAAGTAGACCACCATCTCAATAAACTTTTTCAGGTTGGGCGTCTTGTAGCCGGTGTAAATACTTGCTTTCCCGTCAGACAAGCCTGTCATCAGGTAATTGGGTAAACAAAATACCTTGAAGTCCGCCTGTTCAGCAAGGAGCATATCAATCTTATGGAGCGTTTGTTCCAGCATAGCACCTTTTAGCGCATTGGATGCAAATATCAGTTTGCGGAACTCCCCAGGATCCTTTGATAATTGGATCAGGCGGGCATTAGAGATACTTGGTACTTCTCCACTTTCATAGTGCCGGTACACGTTAGTACCAAAGCCAAATATATCAGCCATT
>NZ_DATCVJ010000462.1:0-3612 GCF_036566945.1 Chitinophaga sp.
AGCGTTTCTCCTTTGGGACGTTGGCCTACTTTAATAATGTACCGGATAGTATCCATTTTAGGAAACCAGAAAACGTAGTCCGCATCAAAAGACACCGCCAAAGGCATCTTCCCCTTATTATAATAGTTTAAGGCACTGGCCTCCCCGTAATTACTGGTGATCACCATCGTATAAGGCTTGTCGGGAGCGGGTACCTGCTCCCAGGCTTGCAGGGCCATGGTGGCCAGGTGATGCCAGCCCAACATATCGGCAAAGTCCTGCGGCAGCGGATGATCCTCTCCATCTTCCCAACGCAATAAGCCCAGCGCGCGGAACTTAGCTGCCTTTTCACTGATCTGCGCCGGACGCAACACCGGAAAAACAACATTTACCAGCAACGCAAAAGGAATAACAATAATCGCCACCCACAACACCCGCAGATAACGGGTCCAGTCATGCGTAAAAATCCGCTCCCAGTATACGCTGCCAAAAGCCAGTAACACAGGATACAGCCCCAGGGAATAATAACTTTTTGCCCGCAGGTAGGTAAACAGCAGTATGGTGAGCATGTACGTGAGCAGCACTACCCGGTATGGACCAAAAGGTTTGTACAAAAGCAATCCTATGAAAGCTGCCACCACAATGAAAGCACCACCTATAAAGAAAATAAACTGGTCGGTAATAAAAGTCATGCGACTTACGTGTACCAGCTGCGTTTCGCTCAATTCTTTCATATGATGCAGCACCGGCCATCCGTGCTGCAACTGCCACACTATGTTAAGCGATATCATCAGCAGCGCGATCAATGCACCAATGTACAGGTATTTGTTGCGGAATACCTGTCGGTGCCGGGAAAGCAACAACCCGCCTAACAGACCGACCACCCCAAACATAATATTGTATTTATTCAGGACACCAATACCCGTAACAACTCCCATCCATAAGAGCCATTTATCTTGTTGCGTGTATATGAATTGCAGTAAACACCAAAACAATAAGGTCCAGGCCAGAATATCAAAAGAATTGGGCTGATATAACATGTTTAAACGGCTCATCCCCGAACAAATAAACACGAGGGCTGCCAACACCTGTGCAAACCACCGGCCTCCCAGCAGGTTCACCATTTTCCACACCAGCACCATGGTGAATACACCATACATAGCAGGAAAAAATCTTACCCAGAAAAAATCATTTCCCAGCCATTGGATCAATAAAGAAGTAAAAGCGGTGAAAGGAGGCACCGATAAATATCCCGCTGCCAGGTGATTAGCCAGGTCGAGGTGCAGGTATTCATCCCGTTGCAAATCGTAGTAGGGAGTCAGTATACTAAACTGAAACGCCATTTTTACTATTATAATTACTAAAAGTAGCCAAAGAGGATTATGGCGACTATGCGATTGGGGAGCTATCATTGCAGTTCTTTATAAAATAGGGACAAAAAATAATCATCTCAAAAAAAAACGGAAATACCTGCTACAAGCAACGTATTTCCGCCGATTAATTATAAAATTCCTTGTTCAGTGGCATATGTGGCAGGCCGCTCTACATAGCAATCATCAGGGCTTGATGATAACAAGATTTTGGTTGATAAAGGCGTTAACAAATTGTGAAATTTTTTCTATTCCAGCAAAAATGAAATTGCAACTTAGTTTCATTTTATAAAAAATAGCAGGGCGCAGCAAGGTTCTGCTGGTAATCTGCTGCTGTAAAACTTAACATTGATAGCGTAGGCAACCCAGGAATTTAATATGGAATTGTTTAAATTTGGAGTATGTCTACAAATAAAAATGCTTCCATTGGACTAAAAACAATCGATGACTTCAACGACGACGTCCTGTTGTATACCCGAAAAGAGATAGTTCCCAAAGCGCCGCTGCGTGGCAGCTTTGCCGTTCAGGAAAGGGTCAACTATCCTTGTCAGGATGAAGTCACCGCCTCCAGACGTGATTATTACAAAATAAGTTTCTTTAGTAAAGGCAGTGGCATTTTCACCATGGGTGAAGAACGCTACGAGATAGATGGTCCCACTTTAATTTTCATTAATCCGTTTGAATTAAAAACCTGGCGTGCCTCTTCTGAAGTGCAGGAAGGGTACTTCTGCCTGTTTACTGATTTGCTGTTTGAACCACAAACCGGGCATCAGGAAAATTTGTTGCAACATCCGCTTTTGCAGATGGGCGCCAAGGCGGTATTCAAATTAACCAACGAACAATGTGAATATCTGCAATCCATCTTCAGACAACTATTAAGAGAATATCACGAAAACGCTGCCTTTAAACAGGAAGCTATTCTTATTTATCTGAAGCTGCTGATGCTGGAAGGCAAACGTTTATCTTCACAAACCCAGCAACCTCACCGGCAACTTTCTGCAGCACAAATACTGGCGCATCGTTTTACCGACAAACTGGAAAAACAGTTTCCTATTGAATATACTCACAACCAGTTAACGCTTAAAACGGCGAAAGAATTTGCACAGGTATTAAACACGCATCCTAATCACCTCAATGCTTCTGTGAAGCAGGCCACGGGCCGTACGGTGAGCGAACATATCCGTCAGCGGATGCTGCTGGAAGCTCGTTTATTATTGATGCATACCGACTGGCAGATCGCTGAAATAGCCTGGTGTCTTGGTTTTGAAGACCCCGGCAACTTCACTCACTTCTTTAAAAATCATAGCGGTGTATCTCCGCATGTTTACCGGGCGCAGTAACCCTTTGATATTAACAATTAATACTTTGCCTCTTACAACTGTAAGCCCTGTACCTGCATGTACATTTGTATCACTAAAAAAACACTCAATATGCAGTACAGAAAACTAGGTAAAACAGGCGAAACAATATCCGCAATAGGACTGGGTTGCATGGGCATGTCGTTCGCATATGGCAACAGCCAGGATTTTAATGAAACCGAATCATTGGCTACGTTGGAACTGGCATTGGATTTAGGCGTTAACTTCTGGGATACAGCAGATATGTATGGACAGGGTGCCAACGAAATCCTGCTCTCAAAAATACTCGCTACTAAAAGAGATAAAGTTTTCCTCGCTACCAAATTTGGATTCAGGTTTAAAGACGATGGCTCTTACTATTTTGACGGCTCGCCTAAATACCTGAAACAGGCTTGTGAAGCCAGTTTGAAAAGACTCGGAGTAGATGTTATTGATCTTTATTATACTCATCGTATAGACGACACCGTGCCCGTAGAAGAAACGGTAGGGGCTATGGCCGAGCTGGTGAAGGAAGGGAAGGTGCGCTACCTTGGCTTATCCGAAGCAAGTGTGGCCTCCATTAGAAAAGCAAATGCAGTACATCCCATTGCAGCTCTTCAAACAGAATACTCGCTGTTTACCCGTGATGTGGAAGAAGATATTTTAGCCACCACCCGTGAACTGGGTATTAGCCTGGTAGCCTACAGCCCGCTGGGCAGAGGACTTTCCACCGGTGCGATCAATAATACTGATTCATTAAGCGACGGTGATTTCCGTAAAAATTTGCCCCGGTTTCAGGAAGGAAATTTTGAGCAGAACTTACAAACCGTAAATGCACTGGAAGCTTTTGCAAAAGAGAAAGGCATTACAGCCGCCCAGTTATCACTTGCATGGCTGCTGGCACAGGGAGAAGATATTGTTCCTAT
>NZ_DATCVJ010000463.1:0-4249 GCF_036566945.1 Chitinophaga sp.
CGACTGTTGCAATTCCGCTCCTTTTACAGAGGATACTGCGCCGGTTTTGGTAACTTTCTTTTGAGTGCCATAACCTACTACTACATACTCGTCGAGGGTTTTCTGACTTTCCTTTAATACCAGGTTAATGCTGGCTTTTCCTTCCACCTTTATTTCCTGTGGATCAAAACCAATGTACTGGAATACGAGTGTCGCATCTTTTTTCACATCGTTCAGTACATAATTTCCTTTCTCATCGGTGGTGGCGCCTTTTTTTGTGTCTTTCAACAATACAGTGACGCCCGGTAAAGGATTACCATTGATGTCTTTTACTTTTCCCTTAACGGTGATATTTACTTGCTGCCATACACTTGGTATGGGCGAACGCGCCTTAACAACGCGGGTGGTGGTTGCAATGAGGCATAGCAATAGCATAGCCTTTGCATAACGTGGATTCATGCTACAAGTGATTTAGGGTGATAGAATTGGATCTGTTACTTAGTTTTTTACTAACTAACTAAAGCTCATCATGTTTATGCGTGATTTTGGGTGATCAAATTTTGGTTTACTCTATGGTTTCTCCCGCCCACAAAGGGCTGTCGCGTACACGTGAAATTCTTTTGTTTATTTACGGGTGTTCAAAATACTGGTTCACTACAATAGTTGTCATTCCCCATAAAGGGCGCTTGCTACAATTAAAAAATCTGTTTTTTGCTTGTGTTCAAATTCTGGTTTACTACGACGGTTTTCATTTCCCCGATGAAGAGCCTACTACTACAGTTGAAATCTACATTTTGTCTGTTACCGGGTTTATTATATCGATCAAAAGGATAATCATGTCTTTGTAAGTTATCTCTAAATGCTTTAATTATTTTCTAAAAATAAGTGTACTTCTTACAATTCTTTTTAAAATTCGCGGACTTAAAAAAGAAATATTATCATTTCAACAATCCCCGTTCGCTAAAAGTAACTTTTTAGTCAGCTGTCCGTTTAGGATATACGTATGAGTAAGAAGGCGTTATGGTTGCCTACAGTAAACAAGTATCCACAGCTTCCGGAAACGGCTATACGTAATGTAGCAAAATACAAAACAGTGCTAACACACGCCTATGGCGGGTACAAACACGTATTCTATCAACTTTTCAAATATTCAGACACCTATGTTCAAGCAAAAGTTAGGGTTGTTTATGCTGACGGTATGCATATTCGCGGCCTGTAACAAAAGTTCCACCAACCTTAATTTACCGGATCCCAATGTGCCTAAGCCAGTGCCCTCTCCCATTTCCGACAAACAGGTCAGTAGTGCCATTCAGGGTATTATCGTGGATGAAACCAATAAGCCGGTTACCGGCGCCACTGTGAAATGTGGAACATTAACGGCTACCACCGATGCCAATGGCAGCTTTCTGTTTGATAAAGTAACGGTGAATGAGATGGCAGCAGTGGTAACGGTACAAAAACCAGGTTACTTCAACGGCATCCGTACTTTTCGTATAGCCGCTCCCGATAAGCTGCAATATGTTCAGATTCAATTGTTACCTAAAAAAGCATTGGGCATTTTTGATGCAGTGAACGGCGGTGCGGTGAGTGTTGCCAATGCACAATTTACCTTTGTGGCGAAGCAGGTATTGGGAGCAGACAACAAGCCCTATTCCGGCAAAGTATCCCTGATGTATGCCCCTGTTAATCCGGAAAGACCAGATTTTGCGGATATCATGCCCGGCGACTTACGGGCCATCAATAAAAACAATGTAATAATGGGACTGCAGTCATTTGGCATGATGGCGCTGGAATTACAAAGTGAAAGCGGCGAAAAGCTATACCTCGATACCAGCAAGTCCGTCACGTTTAAGATGACGATTCCGGCCGGCCTGCAAAGCCTGGCACCCGCCACTGTTCCGCTCTGGCACTTCGAAGACAGCTCCCGCGTATGGCGGGAAGATGGTAGCGCCACCAAAGCCGGCGACAGCTATACCGGCACCCTTAAATACTTTTCTACCTGGAGCCCGGCTGCCCCTTTTTCAGTGGTCAATTTCCGCGTAACCCTGCAGGATGCAAACGGCACTCTTTTATCTAATGCATCGTTAAGCATTAAAGGAAATAGCGGCCGATATTCAACCGGGCATACCAACGAAAATGGTGTATTCAGCGGCCATATTGTGAAAGGAGAAACATTGGTGCTGAAGGTTTCCGGAAGATGTAATACCGCAGCAGACACCCGAAATATTGGTCCCTTTACAGACAGTACCAGTCTGGGTGTGCTGAGGTTAAATATACCGGCAGCCCAGTATATTCATTTCAGCGGTGCCGTTACTTCCTGCACCAATACCCCTGTAAAAAATGGCGCCGTAAATATTAAAATAGACGGTGTTGATTATCGCTGCTCCGTTACTGATGGCACATATGCCATCGGTATCCTTCGCTGTAATACAGATAACACTACCGCTACCATCAAGGTCATAGATACTGCTGCTGATAAAACAGCGGTTATTACCATGCCGGTATCAACCACAACTTATGTGAAAGATCTGGTGGCGTGTGAAGATTAAACACAGATTGAGAACCTATTTCCGGCGGCTGTATTTCCTTTCGAGATGCAGCCGCTTTGTATTTGTACTCCTCATAAACGGGCTTACAAAGCTATCTTGTGAAAAAAGAATCTCTCCTATTCGTCCCGAGTACTATCTTCGTATAATAAATTATTAATATACCATCCCAAGACCCACAAACCTATGATCAGGAGAAATTTATGGATGCTCATACTCCCTGTATGCGTCCTTTTTGCATGTAATAAAGATATTACCCATGTTGACGATCAAACACCGCCTACCGTTCCCATCATCAAATCACCTATCTCAGATAAACAGGTGAGTAGTTCCGTTCAGGGCATTGTATTGGATGAAAATAATAAGCCATTAGCTGGTGCGCAGGTAAAATACGGTGATGCCACTGTTACGACCAATGCCGCCGGTAGCTTTCTTTTTGATAAGGTAATCGCTACAGAGATAGCGGCAGTATTGACTGTTCAGAAAAGCGGCTACTTTAACGGGGTACGCACTTTTCGTATAGCCGAAGCTAATAAACTACAGTATGTGCAAATACAGTTGCTGCCCAAAAAAGCAGCAGGTACATTTGAAGCTGGCAGCGGTGGTACCATTACTGCAGATAACGCACAATTTACTTTTGCCGCACAACAGGTACTCAATGCGGATAACAAACCCTACTCCGGTAAAGTATCGCTGTTATATGCTCCCATTAATCCGGAGAGAGCAGATTTTGCCGATATCATACCGGGTGATCTGCGTGGCATCAATAGCAGCAATAGCATTGTTGGGCTTCAGTCCTTTGGCATGATGGCGCTGGAGCTTCAAAGCGAAACCGGCGAAAAGCTTCACCTGGATACCACAAAATCCGTGTCATTCAAAATGACCATTCCAGCCAGTCTGCAAAGCATTGCGCCTGCCACTATACCATTATGGCATTTTGACGAAGTTTCCGGTGTATGGCTGGAAGAAGGTAGCGCCACTAAAAACGGCGACAGTTATATTGGTACTGTAAAACATTTTTCCTTCTGGAACTGCGATGCACAATTTCCGGTAGTTAATTTCCGCGCTACACTGCAGGATGCCAATGGCACACCACTATCTAATATGCAGGTAATTATTAAAAGAAGTAATGGTAGTAGTACTTATGGCTATACAAATGAAAATGGGGTAGTGAGTGGAGACGTACCTAAAGGGGAAACGCTGTCATTACAAGTAGTGCCGAAATGTAATACCCCGATTGATACGCGTAATATCGGACCGTTTAGTGATAGCACCAATCTCGGAATTTTCAAAATAGCCATCTCATCTGACTACATTCACTTCAGTGGTACGGTGAATACCTGCGATAGCAAGCCAGTGACAAATGGCGAAGTAGTTATTAGTGTTGATCATGTGGCCTACCGCACCCGCGTTACCGATGGAAAATATACTATTGGTATGGTTCGCTGTCAACGCGACCAGGTAATTGCTACGATCAATGCAGTAGATGAAGACGCTAACAAAATATCTACTGTTGATATCCCTGTTACCATCAATGGTTATGTTATGGACCTGGTAGCCTGTGATAATGTTCAGCCTGACTTCATTAATATGTTGTTCAATGGCAAGCAATTAAACATAAACGCAACAGACAACATTGCCTTAACCTTTTCCAGCTACTACCAAACCTACACCCTTTGGGGCCGGACAACCAAGGGATATAATATGTCGATGAACATGTCTAA
>NZ_DATCVJ010000464.1:0-13105 GCF_036566945.1 Chitinophaga sp.
GTTAGAGAACCCCGCTTTTCGTTAAACGGAAACCATGCTTATGAGAAAAGTAAGTAATAGCGGGAAGCCATTAAATACTCTTCCGGATATAAATATTAGACTTTTTTTTGAATATTCATATTCAACTTTTGTGCTACTGCCGTATTATTACCGCTTCGTTTCACCACTAAAACCTGGCCACATCCTTTATCATAAAGGGTTTTCACGTCTTTCCCTTTTACGCCTGCCTGTCGTATCATTGCAGTAATATTTTCCGGATCGCTGCAA
Organism: Chitinophaga sp.; assembly: GCF_036566945.1. Taxonomy (GTDB): domain Bacteria; phylum Bacteroidota; class Bacteroidia; order Chitinophagales; family Chitinophagaceae; genus Chitinophaga. The sequence goes on from NZ_DATCVJ010000464.1 coordinate 268, forward strand.
ATAACAATCGTTTTGCCGCTATTTTTCCTGATCATGTCTTTCATGATACTGGAAGTAAGTTCCGGATCACCGTTCAGCCGGAAGTAGTCCAGCTGCTGCTGGCGTGATTTAGCGAGGGGGGTTACGGTTTGTACGGCGCGGTTGATAAACGTAGTGTAGATTGCATTAATGTCTGTTCCTGCCAGTGAGGTGGCCAGTTGTGACGCCTGCTCCTCTCCGGAAGGGCTCAGACCGGGGTCGGAAGAAGGTGATGATTCCATTTCTGCAGCATTCACGAAAATGATGGTAGTTACTTCTGGTTCAGTAGCAAATACCTGTGTACCGGTAGCCAGCAATGTGGCCATGAAAAGAGTCTTCAGCATGATTGGTAAATTTAAATAAGTGAAAAAACGTACCTGTAAAAAATCTCGTTTAGAACAACGGTAGATGAGAGAGTATAGATGCCTGAGGGAATGATGTAAAACTAAAACAGCCGGGAACATCTGCAAAACAGATTGTGACAGGTGGCAATCAGACCGGGCCAGCTACTGTATCACGATAAGATCACTTTGGCTGCATTTCGCTGGCATTCAGGTAATTATCAGAGAAATAATCCGTCAATCTCCCAATCAACCAACATATAGCGCGCTTATCATTAATATTTAATGTTATACCGCTTTTTCTATACCTTTATTGTTATCACATGATATTTTTAGTTGTTTTATATATCGGGAAAATTATTGAACATGAAATTGTTTAGTCGAGAGGTCGCAGTCCTGGCAGGGTGTGTTGCATTAATGACTGCTTTTACAACAAATACCAGCGCGCAAAGTAAAACCCAGGTCCCCAAAAACTGGCATCTGCTGAGTTATGATACTGACAGTGTTTTTGGTACATCTACAGAAAAAGCCTATAAGGAATTGTTAAAAGGGAAGAAAAGCACCCCGGTGATCGTGGCGGTGATTGACTCTGGTATTGATACCACCCATGAAGACCTGAAAGCTATATTGTGGACTAATCCGCGTGAGATTCCCGGCAACGGAAAAGACGATGACCATAACGGCTATGTGGATGATATCCACGGCTGGAACTTCCTTGGAAGTAAAGATGGCAGCAGTTTAAAAGAAGATTCGGAAGAAGCTGCCCGCGAATACTACCGCTACAAAACGCTCTATGGCAATCCGGATTCTGCCCTCGCAAAAGACTCTAAAGAATATGCTACCTGGCAGCTTTTGCAATCGAAAGTAGAAAAGCCCAATTCCCAGTTTAAAATGCAATATAAAAGCATGGCTAAGCTGCAGGAAAATGTCAATAAATGTGAAAGCATCCTGAAAACCTATCTGGGTAAGGAAGATTTCAATGTAGTGCAACTGGATAGTATTCAAACCACCAACCAGGATGTGTTGCTGGCACGTAACTTCATGACCCGTTTACTCAAAAGTGCCGGTGATGAGCCAGCCACTTTCAGCGAGTTTAAAATGGAGTTTGATGAATACATGAATGAACTGAAACGCAAGGCAGAAAGTACAGAAGTAATGCCGAATGCCAACAGGGAAAAAATTGTAGGCGATAACCTCGAAGATATCAACGATAACAAATACGGCAACAATGATGTAATGGGCACCTTTGGTTTCCATGGCACCCACGTATCCGGCATTATTGGCGCTTCCAGGAACAACGGCGTAGGTATGGACGGCATAGCTGACAACGTACGCATTATGGCCGTAAAAGCCGTTCCGGACGGCGATGAAAGAGATAAAGATGTGGCCCTGGCGATCCGTTATGCAGTAGACAATGGCGCACAGATCATCAACATGAGCTTCGGTAAACCTTTTTCACCTCATAAGGAATGGGTAGATGCTGCGGTGAAATATGCAGAAGAGAAAGGCGTATTATTGATACATGCTGCCGGTAACGATGGTGCCAACAATGATTCCATACCTAACTTCCCTAACCCTGATTACCTGGATGGCAAGAGTGCTACCAACTTCATTACCGTAGGCGCCAGCAGTAATGGCACGGGCAATGATAAAGTAGCCAACTTCTCCAACTATGGTAAAAAAGGAGTAGATCTGTTTGCTCCAGGTGTACAAATTTATTCTACTATTCCAGGTGGTAACAAATACGGCAGCGCCAGCGGTACCAGTATGGCCAGCCCGGTGGTGGCAGGTGTAGCAGCGCTTGTACTCTCCTACTATCCTGAGCTCAGCGCCGCACAACTGAAATACGTACTGGAAAAAAGTGCCACTCCTTTACCAGATTGAAGCACGATGGTGAATAAACCAGGTTCCGCTGATGAGAAAGTGAATTTCGCTGACTTGTCAATAACAGGCGGTGTGATTAACAGCTATGAGGCGTTAAAGCTGGCGGCTACTATTAAAGGGGAAAATGTGAAAGGGAAAAAGCAGCATAAAGCAAAAGTGAAGGCAATTAAAAAGAATTAGCAGAAGGCGGAAAGCATAAAGCAAAAAGCTATTGTGTAATAGAATAAAGCGGTATTCGCTTATATCTCGTACACAATAGCTTTTTGCTTTATGCTTTCTGCCTTCTGCTCTATTTAACCAGACGCAAACTCAGCGGGTACTTATAAGACTCGCCCTTATTAGCTTTCACGGCTGCAATGATGCTAAAAATAATGTTGATCAGCCATATTACTCCTAACAGATCCGTCCAGCCCCAGGAAAAGTAAAACTCTCCGCGTGTATGACGCCAAAAGTTGGTCAAAGACCAAAATCCATTTGAAATATTGTTGACCAGGTTCACCGCTACCGCTGCGATGCTGAGAGTGATCTGGAAATTAATAGCTTCTTTGCCCTGATCATCTACAAAAGCAGATTCGCTACGTTTGATCAGCCACAATACGAGTACACCGATAATATTGCCTACAGTAGGTATTACGGCCATACCTATAATACCGCCCAGGTGTACAAGGGTACCCCAGGTATGTTCATCTTTCTGGTTCATAAAAAATAGAGATTAATATTAGCGGGAAGTTAACAGCTTATTTTAGCATATCAAAAAGGGGAAGAAAAAAAACTACAAACCTATAAGCCGGATTCTGTTTCTGCCACAGCAAAGCCGGGACAGACTGCTATCATTTATCTGCGACAACGTTCGCACGTTGTCTGTATCTGCCTACCCTCGGTCATCGGGCGAGCAGCCCTCAGGCGACCGTATACATGGCATTTCAGCACGCAAGGTTTACCCGCACAAACAGTTACCTGCCTGCACCGTGGGCTCTTACCCCACATTTTCACCCTTATCTGCCGAAGCAGACGGTTATTTTCTGTGGCACTTGCTGTTCCTGGTTTGCACCAGGCCCCACCCGTTAGGTGGTGCGTTGCTCTGCGCTGTCCGGACTTTCCTTCCCACTGAACAAGCCAGTGGAACGATAGCACGGTTTGTAGTTGAGGCGCGAAGATAGAAAAGAATTACGAATTACGAATTACGAATTACGAATTACGAATTACGAATTACGAATTACGAATTAGAGCGTAGATGGTAAACGCGGAAATCATCCGCCACTATCTCCTCACAAATTCGTAATTCATAATTCATAATTTCATCGAAACGTTATTTCTGTAGCACCGTAACCGTATTTTGCATGGTACTGGTTTACAAAACTGGCTACTTCTGGTGTTTGCTTCAGTACCTGGTGAATTTCATCCCGCAGTTTTCCTTTGCCTATACCATGAATAACAATCAGATTATGCTGATGATGACTGATCGCCAATTCCATGTAACGCTGGAAGGCATTGAGTTGTATGGCCAGGATAGCAATATTGCTGAGTCCTTTCCAGTTTTTCTCCAATGCTTCAATATGCAGATCCACTTCGTGTTTGGGTGTGAGAGAGGTTTCCGGCTGTAATTGAATTTTACTTAAGAGACTGGCAAAATTTCCGGAGCCTAATGTAGTAATAGGCGCCTTCTTTTTGGGCGCTTCTGCTGGTGCCGGTGGCTCTGGTTCCTTTTCCGGGAATTTCTCAAATAAAGGATAAGTGATCGTTGCCTCTTCTTTGACACGCAACTGCTCCAGCTGGACAAACATCTGCTTAGGCTTAATTTTCCAAGTCTTTTGTACGGAAGTGGCCAGCTTGGGTTGCGGCTCTTTCAGGAAAAAAGAAAACTCAAATCGTGGATTATCGTTCAGCGATTCGAAGATCAGATCAGCCAGGTAGAAATTATTATACGGCTGAATCTCATTCTTTATTTCCAGATCCAGCTGGTTGTTCAGCCAGATCTGAAAATAAAAACGCATGCCATGCGGCGTGTCGTTAAACAGGTGAAACTTCATCAGCTTCACTGTTTCATCCAGGCCATCCATTTGGTATACCGGCAAAACAGACAGGAACATTCCTTTGTCCGTTTTAAATACTTCATACTTACTTCTGTCTACTTTAATCTCATCCCCGGGGATCAGTTTGGGCTTATCTTTCACCAGCTTTTGCTGGGTGAACCGATGGAAATATGGGAAATCAATCTGGTCGAGATATACCGGGAATGATGTTCCCTTTACCTCTATCATCACCATATTATCATTCACAACGTCAACAACCGTTCCTTCTTCTTTTGAACTCAACAGCAAGATGCTGTCGCCTATTTGGTATTTCATAATTGCATTCTTCTGAAATACAAAAATAGAATTTTGAAGGGATATGTGTGGAAGAGATTTATCAGACGGGTATTACCATTGCAACTACCCTACTCCGCATACTTGCGGCTACGCACTTTTTCAGGGTGCCTGCGCATGTAATCGTCTACGGAGATACGGCCACTGCCTTCCACTACGAATACGATCAGGAGAATCAGCACGACAATAGACAATGCCATAAATGGATAAACGGTAAATAAGCCGGAAGGAGAATGGATCAGGAATACGGCGCCCAGCAATACCGGTATATTGGCGAGGGCACAAAATCTGGTGAGCAGTCCCATGGCAATAAATAAGCCCCCAACGATGTGAGCAAATACAATGTAATGCCCTAACATGACTGATAACGCAGCCAGCGCGGGTTTCTGACTAATCATGGATACGAGTGCATCCCTGTTCATTACAAACAGAATACCTACGCCCATTAAAAATAACCCCAGGAGAATGCGTACGGCACTCAACCAATTGGGGCTATGTCTGTCACCCCAGTGTTCAACCTGTTGTAGCATGTTCATAAAATATAAATTTTAGGATCAAAGAGCTACTATGAAGTTACGAAAAAATATATAGGGAAAGCGGAAGGCGTAAAGCAGAAAGCAAAAAGCTATTGAAGCGGATGATTTAACCGATTACAGGTTCATCATCCGCTTCAATAGCTTTTTGCTTTCTGCTTTACGCTTTATGCCCTTTTACCGAGCTTACTGTGCGTATAGCTGTAGGCGAAATAGATCGTCAATCCCAATGCGAGCCAGATAGAGAAAACAATCCAGTTCTTCAGGGCGATTTCCGTCATCAGGTAAAAACAGCTGAGCATTCCCAATACCGGTATCAGAGAGAGTTTGCGGGTAGCTGAAAAGAAAGTAATCAGCACGGTGACCAACACAAATATGTAGAAAGGAATGTTGTGCTTCCATACTTCCCAGCCACCTTCTGTAGAAAACTTAACGAGGATTTCCTTATAAAACAACGCCACCAATCCTATTACCAGGGCCGGAACAATCACCTGTCCGCTTATATAGGGCAGCTGAAAACGCTTTACAGTGGCCTTTTCTTCTCTCGGTAATATCAAAACACCTCCACAAACGAGGATAAAGGCAAATAAGGTACCTATGCTGGTCAGGTCTGTTACGATGGTGAGGTTCAGGAAAAGGGCCGGCACACCTACTAAAATACCGGTGATAATAGTAGCATAAGAAGGTGTTTGAAAGCGCGGGTGAATTTTGCTGAAACGCTTTGGCAACAGGCCATCCCGGCTCATACTCATCCATATACGTGGCTGACCAATCTGGAATACCAGCAACACGCTGGTGGTAGCCACCACTGCACTGATGGAGATAAGATAACTGATCCATGGTAAATGAACCTGGTCAAAAACAAAAGCCAGGGGATCATCTACCTTTAATTTGTAAAAAGGGACCATACCCGTAAGTACAAAGGAAATCAGGATATATAATACCGTACAGATAATCAGGGAATAGATCATGCCTTTGGGCAGATCTCTTTGCGGATTTTCACATTCTTCCGCTGTAGTACTGATCGCGTCAAAGCCAATATAAGCGAAAAATACGGCCGATACCCCCTTCAGCACACCAGCGAAGCCATTCGGCATAAAAGGGTTCCAATTCGCCTTATTTACATAAAAGAAGCCTACTACAATCACAAACAGGATCACCAGTATTTTGAGCGCCACCATAAAATTGGCACTGCGTTTACTTTCCTGGATACCTACGTAGGCCAGGTAAGTCACCAGCACCACAATGATAAACGCGGGGAGATTCAGGATGATAGGAATACCAGCGATATGTGGGGCCGCCGCGATAATATCGGGGGTGGCACTATCATAGTTGCTGGCCAGCCAGGAAGGCAAACTTAAACCTAGTCCTCCCAACAGGTTATTGAAGTACCCACTCCAGGAAATGGCCACGGCAATATTCCCGATGGCATATTCCAGGATCAGCGCCCAGCCGATTACCCACGCGGCGAGTTCTCCGAAAGTAACATATGAATAAGTATAGGCGCTGCCGGATACAGGTACGCGGGAAGCAAATTCCGCATAACATAGGGCAGAGAAGCCGCAGGTAACGGCCGTGATAACGAATAACAACGATACGCCCGGTCCACCATGAAAGGAGGCCTCCCCGATAGTGGAAAAAATGCCGGCACCGATAACGGCGGCAATCCCCATAGCGGTAAGGTCTTTCACCTTTAATACCTTATGCAATCCTCCTGTTCCATGACCGTCTGCCAATCCGTCTTTGGCATCTTTTATAATGGTGGCAAGCGATTTTTTTCGAAACAGCGAATTTGACATTGGCGAAGGAATTACTTGTTACAGTTGTTTTTTAATCTGTTAAATATACCGTCTTACCCTGCTAAAAATAAGAATGCTGATTGCGCTGATTAAATCTTTCAGAAAAAATCAGTGCAATCAGCATATCATATCACTTCATCCTGAATAAGACAAGCGCGAATATAATGCGATTTTAAATACAAACCTTATTGCTGACGGTTTAAGAGGTAGTTAGCCAGTTCCATCAGCGCTGTTTTACGATTCGACAGTACCGCGATACTGTCAAGACTTTGAAAAGCAAGCTGCTGGAAACGTTCCTTTTCCTTTTCCGCCCACTCATCCACTTTGCAACTGCGGAATAATGACAGTACCCGTTCTACTTTGTCAGCCGGTGAAGTTTCCATGAGCATTTGTAATTCTGCACGTTGTTCCGCATTACAAAGCTGCAGGGCTTTCAGCAGCAGGAAAGTCTTTTTATTCACCAGGATGTCGCCTCCCTGTTGTTTACCGAATTTTTCGGGATCTCCAAACGCATCCAGGTAATCGTCCTGGATCTGGAAGGCAATTCCAATATTTTTGCCGAAAGAATACAGGTGCTGCTGATTGCCGTCGCCGGCGCCGCCAATAATAGCGCCCAGCTGTAAGCTGGCTGCGAGCAACACGGATGTTTTCAGGCCGATCATGTGCACATAATCATCATACTGTACCTTCTCTGCCTCCATTCCCTCAAAGTCCATATCCAGTTGCTGCCCTTCACAAACCTCAATTGCCGCTTTATTAAATACGGTGATGATCTTTTGCTTATAATGTGCGCTTACCTTATTCAGGCGTTCGTATACATTGATGAGCATTACATCTCCTGCAAGGATGGCAGCCGGCTCTCCGTACACCATGTGTACGGTTGGCCTACCGCGACGAAGCGGGGCTTTGTCCATGATATCATCATGCAATAAGGTGAAGTTGTGAAAAAGCTCTACAGCGCTACCTACTTCCATAGCATCCGGATGCAGGGTATCAAATAATTCGTTTCCCATCAGGCACAATACCGGCCGTATTCTTTTGCCGGTAATGCCCAGTATATGGGAAGCGGCGTTGTATAACTTGCTGGGTTGTTCCGGAAATTGTTGTTTCTCAAAATGTTGACTAAACTGCGCTGTTAACTCCTGAAATGAATGCATCACTGGTGGCTCGTATTTTATTATTTACTCTTTTTCTTTGACTTGTTCTTAGCTACTGGTTTTGCCACTGCTTTCTTTGCGGGCGCTGGCTTTGCAGCTGCTTTTTTAGCTGGCTTGGCGACCACTTTCTTTGCTGGTGCCGGTTTAACAGCTGCCTTTTTAACTGGTTTAGCTACTGCTTTCTTAGCCGGTGCTGGTTTTGCAGCTGCTTTTTTAGCTGGTTTAGCCACCGCTTTCTTTGCTGGTGCTGGTTTAGCGGCTACTTTCTTAGCTGGTTTAGTTACTGCTTTCTTAGCCGGTGCTGGTTTAACAGCTGCCTTCTTAGCTGGTTTCGCTACCACAGCGGCTTTCTTAGCTGGGGCTGGTTTTGCTGCTGCCTTCTTAGCTGGTTGGGCTACCACTGCAGCTTTTTGGGCTGGGGCTGGTTTTGCTGCTGCCTTCTTAGCTGGTTTGGCTACCACTGCAGCTTTTTTGGCTGGCGCTGGTTTAGCTGCGGCTTTTTTAGCCGGTGCAGCCACCACTGCGGCTTTCTTAGCTGGGGCAGCTGGCTTCACCACTGCTGCTTTCGCTGCTGGTTTCGCCGTTGTGGCTTTCTCCGTCGTTTTAGCCTGTACTGCTTTCACGAGTGCATTCACTGCAGCTACTTTAGCAGGGGCAGGTGCTGCTTCCGGAGCCTTTGCGGGCGCTGGTTTAGCGGCTATCTTTTCTTGTTCTGGTATCGCTTTCTTTTCTACCGGTGCTGCAGTAACTTCTTTCGGAGCTTCTGCTGCTTTTTCAGGGGCAGGTGCTTCTCTCCATTTCTTCTTCGCCGGCGGCACTGCTGCCGGTGGAACCGGCGCTGGTATTGGCGTTACCGGTACTACATGCGTTTCTGCTACTACCTGGTCTACTACTGGTATCGGTTCTGGTTCATGTCTTGGTACCTGGGGCACTTTAGGGGCACCGTTAGCGCCCTGCTGCCATGGTTTATTAGGCGTAAACTCTCCGCCACGGTGTTTCTCTTTCTTCTTTTTGCGGTCATCACGGCGGTCGTCGCGGCGATCATCCCTGCGGTGATCTTTACGGTCGTCGTGATGTTTATGCTGGAATTCGGGTCTGGCGGTACCGGTACCTGTCAGCTCATCTTCCAGATCGTAATCCAGTTGACGTTTAGCAAGACTGGCGGCCACCACACGGATGCTCACCTTCTCGCCTATACGAAACTTGCGGCCCGTACTCTGGCCTACCAATGCATATTCTCCTTCGTTATATTGGAATTCTTCCCTTTTGTTCAGGTTATGTATGCTGATTAAGCCTTCGCACTTGGTATCCATGGTTTCTACCCAGAAACCAAAATGCGCCACTCCACTGATGACCCCTTCAAAGGTGTTACCAATGAACTGTTGCATATATTCTACCTGTTTGTATTTGTTACCGGCTCTTTCAGCTTCCATGGCTTTGCGTTCCATTTCAGAGCTATGTTTGCATTTCTGCTCCATTTGCTTATCCGGTCTTACACTGTTGGCCAGGCATTCTGCCAGTACGCGGTGTACGAGTACATCGGGGTAACGGCGGATAGGAGAAGTGAAATGGCAATAGTCTTCGAAACCAAGACCATAGTGACCTACATTATTCACCGTATAAATGGCTTTAGCCATGGTACGGATACCCAATGTTTCCAGCACTGGTTGCTCCGGTTTGCCTTTCACCTGTAACAACAGGTTGTTGAAAGAGGTGGCAATGCTTTCGGGTGTGCTGAGGTCAAATTTATATCCGAATTTTCCGGCAAAGAGGGCGAACACCTTCAGTTTTTCCGGATCTGGTGTATCATGCACGCGATACGGGAAGGGTATCGGTTGTTTGTTGATTCTTAATTTACCTACATATGCTGCAATGGTTTTATTGGCCAGCAGCATAAATTCTTCGATCAGTTGATGTGCTTCTTTACTTTCTTTTATGACAATGCCAATCGGCTTACCGGTTTCGTCCAGTTTAAAGCGTACCTCCTGTGAAGAGAAATTGATGGCGCCGTGAGCGAAGCGTTGTGCACGCATGGTCTGCGCAATCTTATTCAGCAACAGCACTTCATTTTTGAAAGGGCCTTCTTTGCTTTCTATGATCTCCTGGACTTCCTCATAGGTGAAGCGGTGATCAGAGTGAATAACGGTGCGGCCAATCCAGTGTTGTCTGATTTCTCCTTTTTCGTTCATCTGGAACATTGCGGAGAAAGTCAGTTTATCTTCATGCGGACGCAGTGAGCACAGTTCATTGGATATTTTTTCCGGCAGCATGGGCAGTACGCGATCCGGCAGATACACAGATGTAGCGCGTTTATCCGCTTCCTTATCCAGTTCGGTGCCAGGTAACACATAATGACTTACATCGGCGATGTGCACGCCAATTTCATACTGTCCGTTTTTCAGCAGGCGTATAGAAATGGCATCATCAAAATCTTTGGCATCCACCGGATCGATGGTCATGGTGAGGATCTTGCGTATATCTTTACGTTTGCTGACTTCTTCTTCAGAGATATTTTCCTGGATGGCATTCAGTTCTTCCAGTACTTCCTTAGGGAAGCTGAGTGGGAACCCGGCTTCGATGAGGATTTCTTTCATGGCCAGGTCATTCGTATCGCTGGCGTCGAGAATTTCAACGATCTCTCCTACCGGCTTACGTGATTTTTCTCCCCAGGCTACGATTTTTACTACGGCTTTGTCACCGCTTTTAGCACCGCCGAGAGAGTTGGCTGGAATGTAGATATCCGGCATAAACAATCCCTTTTCAGGGATGAGGAAAGCAAAGCTTTTGCTGACCTGCAGGGTACCGGTAAATTCTGTCTTATTTCGTTTAAGGATGTCCGTTACAATGCCTTCCATCCGGCCTTCGTTACGCGCTGATTTCAGCACGTCTACCAGCACTTCATCTTTATCAAGGGCAGTATGCAGATTTTTCTGCTTCACCATGATATCCTTTGTCAGGCCATCTACAATCACAAAGGCCATTCCTGACCTGGTCACTTCCAATATGCCTTTAAAGGTCTTTTTCTGGCCACTATTGTTGTTATGGGTGTTCGGGTTGGAGTTATTATTACTGCCTTTTTTATTTTTCTTTTTTCTACTCATGTTAGTCGTAAGTTATCATTGACCTGGGACTGGCAGATGCCGGCCTACGTAGTCAAAAATAAAGTTATTAAATAATGCTGCTTCCCCAAAGAGAAATGAAATCTCCACAGGCATAACAGTAATCTGCAGGTTTTGTTCTGCCAGTACACCTTTGAGCAGATGTAATCTTACCGCATCCTTTTCTGTGGTAATGACAATCTTTTGGGTGCCTGGTAAGTCGCTGCATTCTTTTTTGATTTTTTCTATATCCTTTTCAGTATAATAATAATGATCGGGAAAAGACAAGAGGTATACCTGTTTGTAACGTCGTTTCAATTCTTCGAGCAATGGTTCGGGCCTTGCTATGCCGCACGCCAGCAATACGGTTGCTGATTTGGGGATTTCCACCGGTTGATGGGTAATCATATCGGACAGGGCGCCGTATTGCAAGGTAGTGAAAAAGAGCCGCTGATGAGGCAATGGTTTAATTTCTTTTTCCAGGGCTACCTTCTCAGCCACGCTCATGGCCGGCGGACACTTGGATACAATGATGCAATCGGCCCGATGATAACCGGCACGTCCTTCCCTTAAACGGCCGAAGGGTACCACATGGTCGCGGGTAAACAAGCGGCTGTAGTCCGTGATCATGATGTTCATGCCTGGCTTAATGGAGCGGTGCTGGAATGCATCATCCAGCAGGACTACCTGCGTATCCGGCTCATCGCCCAGCAGCTGGGGAATGGCCAGCATTCTTTCTTCCCCTACACATACGTTGACATCCGGAAATTTAACATGAAACTGCATGGGTTCATCCCCGATATCGGCGGCTGTGCTTTTTTCGTCGGCCAACAGGTATCCGCTGGTACGGCGGTTATACCCCCGGCTGAGGGTGGCTATTTTAAAATACGTTTTCAGTAAACGGATCAGGTATTCCACGTGCGGCGTTTTGCCGGTTCCTCCCACGGAAAGGTTGCCCACGGCGATAACGGGCAGGTCAAATTCTACGGCGGTCAACAGTCCCTTATCATAAAAACGATTGCGCAGCCACATCACAAGGCCATACAGCAGGGAGAAGGGATATAAAATAAAACTAAGATATCTGAGCACTGTCGTTTATTTAAATTGATAAATATGATCCGGGGTCACCACCGTTTGCAGCGGTATGTCCCAGGCATCTGCGTCTTCGATCACAGGAATCGGTTCAAACAGCGAAAGGCCGATGGTACGTACACCGGGGCTACACTGTTGCAGGAAACGATCATACATCCCTTTGCCATAACCTACGCGTTGGCCTTGCAGGTCGAAGGCCAGCAGGGGAACAAATACCAGGTCGATATTGGCTGGCTGTACCACATCTCCCTGATCCGGTTCAGGAATGCCGAATTTGTTTTTTACCAGTATGGTATTGGTTTTCCAGAGATGGTGGCTCATCTCGCCCGTTTTCATATCCGACCGGGAAAGCGCCCATTCCATTTGTGGCTGTTGTTCCCGCAGCCATTTTACCAATGGCCAGGTATCCACTTCTTTTTTTTCAGAGATGGGCAGAAAAATATGTACCATCCGGCTACCACTGTAATCCAGCTGCCGGCAATTGGCCAGCAGGCGCTCGTTCAATGCCAGTGAAGTATCGTCGTCCAGGTTGAGCCTTTGCTCCAGGAAA
>NZ_DATCVJ010000465.1:0-1527 GCF_036566945.1 Chitinophaga sp.
AATAACAAATCATTTCAGATACTGCTATAATGATCCTACCCCATCACCAACCCCTCATGCCGACAGGCAAAACATAATTTGCAAAAACGTCTTATGTAAAAAATGAAGGCAGCGAAATGCTGCCTTCATTTTTTATTATAAATTATCTTCAATTGCTTTTTTTAATGCTTCCCAATTTGCGCCTACACTCTTGTATACTACCCGTCCATCTTTAGATACCAGGTAAAACTGGGGAACAGCAGCGATGCCGAATAGCCACCCTACGCTATCCTTAATATCTTCCACCAGATATTGTCCCTTAAAATCGCATATCTGATTTCCTGACGGTCTGTCTTTCCTTATTGCCTTTATCCATTCGCCCTTGCTCGTATCAACCGATATCGATAAAAATTCCAGTCCCCTTGAATGATAGCTTTCATATACAGGCTGAAGGTCTATATTAGCTGCTCTGCAAGGGCCACACCAACTCGCCCAAAAATCAATCAGCGTCAAATGGCCTTTAAAACTATCTGATGTAATGATGCTACCAGTAGTATCCCAGCCCTGGAAATCAGGAATATGATCATTCACTTTTACTTTAGAATAAGACTCATCATAATCTGAAAGTTGGTCTTTCACAAGGTCAGTCTGTCTATTATCTGTTTTTGCCGGCGCGGACACCAACTCAAACAATTGCCTGGATACCTCCTTGCTTTTATCATCCCTTCCCAGCATAAACGACCGGATGATGGCCACACTGAAAGGTGATTGCAGATGATTGATAATCCAATTGGAATAATACGTTTGGATATATGTATATTTTGGGGATCCAACTTCATAAACAGCTGCTTTATGCGTATCGTCGAATTTTTTCGTAGCATCTGCCAATCCGGTATAAAAGCTATTTTGCTCCAGGGACACGGTATCTCCTGAAATATGTACTTCGTTGAAATTCCTGGGAATATTCACCTGCATACTGGATCCGGATCTTAAGAACAACGGAAATGCGTAGCCCTGGTGAATGCTATCGGCCATCAGGATATACATGTCCCATCTATTAGCATTCTGAATATCGAATTGGAAAGTACCTCCTTTAGTATAGGATAGGAGTCGGACACCGCTGGTATTCATTAAATAAACAGGTAAGCCGTCCTTGCAACCGGCTTCAAATTGTCCTTTTAACTCGCTTCCCCGGCTTACGCCGTATGAAATACTGAAAAGGAAAAATAACAACGCATATTTCAAAGATGTCTTCATAAGTTAATTGATTTTATAGGGTATACTTATTCATATTGGCGGGAAAACTGTTGCCATCCGCGACCTGTTTACCATTATCATAACTACATCGTACTTTGCCGGCGGCAATAGCTTTATCTAACAAAATTGTTACGGAAAACTTCTGCTGGCCATAAACGGGTTGAAAAGTAGCAAGGTTAGCAGGAGGATAACTTTGGGCATGTTACATGGTATGAGTAGACTTAAAAATAGCCAAACTCTCCCTTGCAGCCGCTCACGCAACGTTTAAGTTTAGTTAAACTTACCACCTGA
>NZ_DATCVJ010000466.1:0-4053 GCF_036566945.1 Chitinophaga sp.
CCAATAGGGCCAGCAGCACCAGTCGCACCAATATTTCCTTTATCGCCTTTCACACCGGCCGGTCCAATAGGGCCAGTAGCACCAGTCGCACCAATATCTCCTTTATCGCCTTTTACACCAGCGGGTCCAATAGGGCCAGCAGCACCAGTCGCACCAACATCTCCTTTATCGCCTTTCACACCGGTTGGTCCAATAGGGCCAGTAGCACCGGTAACGCCGGTAACGCCAATATCGCCTTTCACACCAGCCGGCCCAATAGGTCCGGCAACACCGGGATCTCCTTTAACGCCCTGTGGCCCTGCGGGTCCGTCGTTTCCTTTATCTCCCTTAAGTCCCTGTGGCCCAGGCGTGCCACCATTGGCCGCATATATTGCAAACGGAACACTCAGTAACTGAGAAATCCCCAGCTCGGAGAAATTGCCTCCGTTTATGGATATTTCAACTTTAAGATATTGATTGGCATTACTCCATGGCACAGCGTTGAAAGTGCCGGAAACAGGAATACCTCTGCCGATTTGCGCAGTAAAAAGTCCTAACTGATTAGTGGTCACAGCTTGTGTTTCCTGGTACTGCACATTCCCGGAGGAACTGCCACCAAGTATAGAAAACCGGATGCTCAGATTTTGATTCGATAGGGTAGTACCATTGGCATTCCTGGCTACAGCCTGATAGTTGATGCCGCCTAAGCCACTCTGGGCTTTTAGAGCAGTAGCAACCATCAGCATTATAAAGCACAGAAGCACATTTTTCATGTTGAATATTTTTATCCTTGAATAGCTAAAAGAGGGACGGTGTTAACGCTGTACGGCTTCATCCCGCGCTCCACCAATATTGTATACCAGTGAAAATTTGAGGGTTCTTTTCTGCACCAGACTTTCTCCGGTAGGTATCTGGTAAGCAATGTCCAGTGCCAGGTTGGAAACCCGTACACCCACGCCCGCAGAAAAATGCTGCCGGTAGCCTTTATAAGGATGTTCATAGAAATATCCTGCCCGCACAAAAAATGCCTGGCGGTAAGCGTATTCAATACCAGAACCAATCGTAAATTCTCTCAGCTCTTCATGAAAGCCATCAGGGGCATCTCCAAAAGAAGAAAACATCGCGTCTACTACGCCACGGTTAGGGTCTTTACCCTTTAAAATCTGGTTGGTTTCTATGCCATTGGAATCCAGCGCATACAAAGGGGGAGTGGGTACCAGTAATTTGTTGATGTCAACAGAAAGTGTGAATTCATGTTCTTGCGTATGTACAAACGTATAGCCGCCACCGATACGAAGATTCATCGGCAGAAAACTCTTCCGGGTATTATCATCAGTGTATTGCAGTTTGGTGCCTATATTGGTAATACTGATGCCAAAACAATAACGGTTGCCAAAATCCAGCTTGTCTACGCTGTTCTGATAATAATAACCCAGATCACCGGCTACTGCGGATGCAGGTTGCTGCTGTAAACTGTTGTAGGAACCCTGTCCCAACTGGCTGCGGATGTACCTTATACTCAAGGCCAGTGACATATGATTTCCCAGTTTCCGGGCGTAGGTACCATCTATCGAAAATTCTTTGGGGTTGTAATCCTGCATGACCGTTCCATTGTCATCCCGGAAAGTAACGGAGCCATAATTGAAGTACTTCATGGAAATGCCCACGCCTTCATATGGATTCAGATTTTTATAGGCGGCGACATAAGCCATGTTAGACTTATTGTTATTGAGCTCCCACATCCAGGGAGAGTAATTGGCGCTTACACCCCAATCTCCGGCAAATACTATTTTGGCCGCATTGGAAAAGAGGGCATTCACATCAGGTGTTAACCCGATGCTCGCATCTCCGGTGCCACTGCTTCTGGCATCGGGGTTGACCAATAAAAAACTGGCGCCGATATTAGGCGGCTTTTGGGTGATTTTTTGTGCTGATAAGGGTATGCCAGCTGTCAGAATACCTGCAAGAAGTATAGTTGTATAAAGGTATTTCATGTGTCGTCAATTGAAGGGTGATCGGGGGATTACTGCACAATGAGCTTCTCAAAGAATATATTCCCGCTTACATTTAGCATAACCGTGTATATGCCCGCTGCGAAGTGGTTAACGGGCAATACGACCGTACTCCTGCCCACACCCAGCTGCAAATACTGATGATAAATAGTTTGTCCGGCAGGATTAATAACCTCAAGGGTTATATTCACATTGGACAGCAGGTCAAATTGAATCTTGGTGCTGGTTACAGCCGGGTTGGGAAATAAAATGTAACTTTTAACGGGATTTATACCACCGAGGACTTTGGGAGATTCTTCCGGTTGCTGAAATCCCTGGGTAAGTAGGGTCTTGCCATTGGTAATGGGCAATACAATTGCTTCTCCTACGGTATATTGTATCTGGATGTTCTGGACAACACCGTTGCCGCCGGCATTAGCTACTACCTGCCGGTTTAGGGTTACCTGGGCTTTCGATGAAATACAGAAACAGGTCAGTAACAACAGCGCACAGGTGCAACTGAGTACAAGTGTTCTCATATTGAAAGGTTGATCTGTAAATGAAGATTTTGGAATAATGCTACAGCGCTATGCCGGGGATGCTATAAAATAGCATGCTTACCTGGTGTACAGGTATAAGTGTAAAGTTTTTCATTCATGATAATGCCTTGTTTAGGGGAAACCGATATTGACTAATGCTCTGCTGCCTTTACTTCTTCTTCTTTTCTTTGGGGAAAATCTAGCCGTTTAACAATTTGCTACGAATTTGACTGAAATATGCCAATAGGAAAACTATAATTTAACTTTTGGTTGTATTTGATAAAAAGATGGTAGGTACCAACTAAAAACTGGTTTTGCTGCTCATACTTATGCAAGACAGTTGTAATGTGACAAAACGCCCGTGCTTGTTAAAAAGAAATAACAATTTGGAAAAGCTGGTCGTTTTATTTATTGTCAAAAATAAGTTACCTTTGCCCCCCAAATTGCATTATTTAGTCACTTTAATATTATGGCAGACTTAAAATTTCAAAGGAACTTTGGTATTGCGGCGCACATCGATGCGGGTAAAACCACTACCACAGAACGTATCCTGTATTATACAGGTAAATCCCACAAAATTGGAGAAGTGCACGAGGGTGCTGCTACAATGGACTGGATGGCACAGGAGCAGGAAAGAGGTATTACCATCACATCTGCGGCAACCACTTGTTTCTGGAATTTTCCAACCTTACAAGGTAAAGCCCAACCTGATACCAAACAATATAAATTCAATATCATCGATACCCCGGGTCACGTGGATTTTACCGTTGAGGTAGAGCGTTCCCTGCGTGTACTGGATGGTCTGGTGGCATTGTTCTGCGCTGTATCCGGTGTTGAACCTCAGTCTGAAACCGTATGGCGTCAGGCTAACCGCTACCGTGTACCTCGTATCGGTTTCGTAAATAAAATGGACCGTTCAGGAGCTGACTTCCTGAATGTGGTTAAGCAGGTGAAAGAAATGCTGGGTGCTAACCCCGTTCCTTTGACTTTGCCAATCGGTGCAGAAGACTCCTTCAAGGGTGTTGTGGACCTGATTACCATGAAAGGTATTATCTGGGATGAAGAAGGAAAAGGTGCTACCTACCAGGAAATTCCTATTCCGGAAGATATGCAGGCGGAAGCAGAAGAGTGGAGAGCTAAACTCGTAGAAGCAGTTGCTGAATACGATGATACCCTGATGGAGAAATTCTTCGAAGATCCTAATTCAATCTCTGAAGACGAAATCCACGAAGCGATCCGTAAAGCTACTATCGATATCGCTATCATCCCGATGATGTGTGGTTCATCCTTCAAAAACAAAGGTGTACAGAAGATGCTGGATGCGGTTTGCCGTTACCTGCCTTCTCCAATGGATGTTGAAGCCGTAAAAGGTACCAACCCTGACACCGGTGAAGAAATTGAACGTAAACCAGATGCTAAAGCACCGCTGTCTGCACTGGCATTCAAAATCGCAACCGATCCTTTCGTAGGTCGTCTGGCGTTCTTCCGGGTTTATTCCGGTCACCTGGATGCGGGTTCTTATGTACTGAATACCCGTACCGGTA
>NZ_DATCVJ010000467.1:0-4657 GCF_036566945.1 Chitinophaga sp.
CTCTAATCCCTCCGCTCTAATCCCTCCGCTCTAATCCCTCCGCTCTAATCCCTCCGCTCCAATCCCTCCGCTCTAATCCCTCCGCTCTAATCTAACAGCTAACAGCTAACAGCTAACAGCTAACAGCTAATAGCTAACAGCTGCTTCCTCAGTTCATCATCAGCACATTCACACTCCGCTGTAAAATATTGAACGCAATTTCAGCCATCAGGTTCTCCCGATCCAGCGTAGGGTTCACTTCTGTAATTTCAAAACAACAGATTTTACGATGCTGCATGAACTTGGCAATCAGATCTTCTGCTTCCCGCTCCCGTAAACCATTACTAACCGGTGTGCCGGTACCCTTGGAAATAGAGGCATCCAGACTGTCTACATCGAAAGAAACATAAATGTATTCGCAGTCGCTGAGATAGCGGAATACTGATCGCGAAATGTTTTCCGGTCCCTTACGACGTACTTCACTGGTGGTAATCACCTTCATGCCGTATTGTTTGATCAGGTGTTCTTCCTCTTTCTCAAAATCCCGCAGGGAAATGAATACAATATCTTCCGGCAATACTTTGGGCGCTATTTTACCAATGTTCTTCAGCGAATTCCACATTTTGGCGGTGTTCTCATCCAGGTCATGCACCTTACAGTCCATATTATCCTCTGCAATAGCAGTAGCCAGTGGCATACCATGCATATTACCCGAAGGAGTGGTATAAGGTGTATGCAGATCAGCATGAGCATCTATCCAGATAACTCCCAGTTTGGCTTTGGGATGCGCCATCTTCAAACCGGCTATAGTGGCGCCGGCCGTGCTGTGATCACCGGAAAGCAGTACCGGAAACCAGTTGGCTTTCACTGTTTCACATACACTTTTGCTGATACGCTCATACATATTAAAGGTGCCTTTGATCCTTTTGGCGTAGGGAGACTCAATGGGTTCAAACAACAGCTTATTCTCCGTTTCAATTGCTTCGGTGGGGAAGTGCACAAAAAAGTTGCTCATGAAGTCCAGTGCGGCAATCTTGATGGCATCTACGCCTAAACTGGCGCCGCGGGTTCCTGCTCCTATTTCTGATTTTACTTCTATTATTTTAATATTCTTCATAAACACATCATTATAGGCAAGCTACAGGATTTTATGTGAACGCCCAAAGCAGCGAACCGTGTAATGGTGAAAAATTGGTATATAATAGCTGAACCAAATCCAATACAGTAGCGTTATCGTAGCGATTTGTTCAATATTTCCCCGATTCTGGTTGACAACATTGAATTTTAATCAGCCTATTTTTTTACGTCCTGATTTATAAATAATTTGGGAGATTACTCATAAAATTATAACCATGGATTTTCAATTGACGGAAGAGCATCTGATGATACAGAAGGCAGCACGTGATTTTGCGATCAGCGAGCTGTTACCGGGCGTAATAGAAAGGGATGAACATCAGAAATTTCCTACGGAACAGATTAAAAAACTGGGGGAACTCGGTTTTCTAGGTATGATGGTAAGCCCTAAGTACGGCGGAGCAGGGCTGGATGCTATCTCTTATGTACTGGCAATGGAAGAAATCTCTAAAATAGACGCCTCTGCCTCTGTGGTTATGAGCGTCAATAATTCATTGGTGTGCTGGGGCCTTGAAACCTTTGGTACAGAAGAGCAAAAGCAAAAATACCTGGTGCCGCTGGCATCCGGTCAGATTATAGGCGCTTTTATGCTGAGCGAGCCGGAAGCCGGTTCTGACGCCACTTCTCAGCGCACCACTGCAGAAGATAAAGGAGATCATTATCTCCTCAACGGTACCAAAAACTGGATCACTAACGGTAACTCTGCCAGCGTTTACCTGGTAATGGCCCAAACACACCCGGAAAAAGGCAGCAAAGGTATCAATGCACTGATCGTAGAAAAGAACATGCCCGGTATTACCATCGGCGCTAAAGAAAATAAACTCGGCATCCGCGGCAGTGATACCCACAGCGTCATGTTCCAGGATGTTATTGTTCCTAAAGAGAACCGGATAGGAGAGGATGGTTTCGGATTCAAATTTGCGATGAAAACCCTCGCCGGTGGCCGTATTGGTATCGCTTCCCAGGCATTGGGCATCGCCAGTGGCGCATATGAACTGGCACTGAAATACTCCAAAGAAAGAAAAGCTTTCGGTAAAGAAATATCCCAGCATCAGGCAATTCAGTTTAAACTGGCCGACATGGCCACCCGCATAGAAGCCGCCCGCTTACTATGTCTCAAAGCCGCATACGACAAAGATCAACACAGAGATTATACACTCAGCAGCTCCATGGCCAAAGTATTTGCCTCCGAAACAGCCATGTGGGTAACCACAGAAGCAGTACAGGTACACGGCGGATACGGCTATGTAAAAGAATATCACGTGGAACGCCTTATGCGCGATGCCAAAATCACCCAGATATATGAAGGTACCTCTGAGGTACAACGTATCGTGATCAGCAGAGCGATATTAGGATAGAATTATGAATTACGAATTACGAATTACGAATTACGGATTTGTGGGTAGATAGAAGCGAGTATTCATCTCCTCGTTTACCATCTACCCACAAATCCGTAATTCGTAATTCGTAATTCGTAATTATCTTTGTCCGATGGCAATTAACTTAGAAGCATACCAAGAGGTGCTTTCCCGGCTGAAGCCTTTTAACGCAGTACTGGTAGCTGTTTCCAAAACAAAAACAGTGGCGGATATAGCAGCTTTTTATGCAGCAGGACAAAGGATCTTCGGAGAAAATTACGTACAGGAATTAACCGAAAAACAGGCTGTTTTACCGGCAGATATAGCATGGCATTTTATCGGACATCTGCAATCCAATAAAGTGAAATTTATAGCGCCCTTTGTACATACCATCCATGCAGTGGATAGCTTAAAACTACTGCAGGAAATCAACAAACAAGCCGCTAAACATCAGCGCATTATTCATTGCCTGTTACAGGTACATATTGCCGCAGAAGAAACAAAGTTTGGTATGGATGAGCAGGAGTTACAGCAACTGCTCCAGGCATATGCCTCCAATCCATCGGCGTTTGCTGCGGTGCGTATTGCCGGTATGATGGGCATGGCCACCAACACTGCCAACGAAACACAGATCCGTAAAGAGTTCCACCAGCTCCACCAGTTATTCGGATCCGTTAAAACCACTTACTTTAACAACGAAGCGTACTTTAAAGAACTGTCCATTGGCATGAGCGCCGACTATTCCATAGCCCTGCAGGAAGGGAGTACTATGGTACGTATTGGTAGCCTGCTGTTTGGCGAAAGGAACTATTCACAAATGTAGACTTATGAAGAAATTATGGATCTATTGCCTGGCAGGCATCGGCATGGCCGCCTGCAACAATGGCAACGCCACAAAATACCTCGCCAATGGTGTGTGGCAGGCAAAACTGCACCGCAATGACGGCGCAGACATCGTTTTCAATTTTGACGTAAAAAATACCGATGGTAAAACAACCCTGCATGTCATCAATGCCACAGACAAGCTGCTGGTGGATGATGTAACGGTGAAAGGCGATTCTGTTTTTATCAAAATGCCTTTTTTTGATTCAGAATTCAAAGCCAAACTAACAACAGACAGCGCCCTGGAAGGCCAGTGGATCAGGCATCTGGCAGATAAAGATGTCAGTATTCCTTTTACCGCCATCGCTGGTAAAGCAGAACGCTTTAAGGTAAATACCCCCGCTGCCGGAGATGTAAGCGGCCGTTGGGTAACACAGTTTGTATCTGCAAAAGATAAAGACAAAGCACCTTCCACCGCTATCGGAGAGTTTAAACAATCCGGTAATACCGTACATGGTACCTTCCTTACCACCACCGGCGACTACCGCTTTCTTGATGGGGTAGTGGATGGCGATACCCTCCGCCTGTCTACCTTCGATGGCTCCCATGCTTACCTGTTTACTGCAGTGGTGGGGAAAGACAGTCTCACCAATGGCCGCTTCTACGCAGGCATTGGCGACGGCCTCGAAGACTGGTCAGCAGTGAAAAACGATACGGCTAAATTACCCGATGAAAGAACTATCGCTACCATGAAGCCCGGTCAGCAACAACTGGACTTTACGTTTCCTGATATGAACGGCCAGAAAGTGAGCATCAAAGACGATCGCTTCAAAAATAAAGTAGTGATCATTACCCTCATGGGCTCCTGGTGCCCTAACTGTATGGACGAAACCGGCTTCCTGAGCACCTGGTACCGGAAAAATAAGGACCGTGGTGTAGAAGTGATAGGACTCGCATACGAACGTACCACCGATTTTGAGAAATCAAAGAAAAGCCTCGAAGGCTTCCTGAAACGCTTTAATGTGAACTATCCGGTGCTGATTACCGGCGTAACACCCGCTGATCCGGAAAAGGGCGAGAAAACTTTACCACAGCTTACCGCCATTAAAGGTTTCCCTACAACCATTTTTATAGATAAGAAAGGAAACGCACAGGAAGTACATACCGGTTTCTCCGGACCCGGTACAGGCGAACACTACGAGCAGTTTCAGGCTGATTTCAACCGCCTTGTTTCCGGTATGCTGGACACGAAATAAACGTTGTTTAATAGCATAGTATCCCAAAATCGGTATTTAGCGCGACTGATGCTATTCAGATATTTGGGCTAAAATGATATTAAACTACTAATATTTAATAATTATATA
>NZ_DATCVJ010000468.1:0-5072 GCF_036566945.1 Chitinophaga sp.
AATCATTTTAACACGGCTCCCGGTGGCAATCATTTTAATAACGGCGGCGGCAATCGCCAGGTGGCGATGCAACACGAGCAACATTTCTCACAACCACATATGTCAGGTGGCGGAATGCCTCATGGCGGCGGTCATGGTGGCGGAGGAGGCCACGGTGGTGGTGGACACGGAAGACATTGAATACCCTGATCATTCATCCAATGTAAAAGTATCCCCTTCCTTTCATCCCATAAAAAATACCCCATTTTCATCCGGCGTAAAAAAAAGCCGTCTGCCGTAAAACCTGGCAGATGGCTTTTTTTATAATGACTCCCGAAATAATGCTCATGTTGCATCCTGCAACAATGCGGATCGTCCTCCATCCAGCAAATACGTAGTGCCTGAAGCAAACCCGCCGTACTCTCCTGCCAGAAAAACGCACCAGGCGCCGGCTTCTTCCGGCGTACCAATCCTTTTCACCGGATGCAGTTGTTCGGTACGCGCCCGCTCCGCGGCCGGGTCCGGGAAAGAAGCAAACCACTGCTGGTTGCCCGGCGTATCTATAAATCCGGGTGCTAGTCCTACTACCCGGACAGCAGGCCCCCATTCAATCGCCAGCGCCCTTACGAGGCCCGTGAGCGCCGTTTTGGTCACATTATAAGGGAAGCACCCCGGTAATGTAGCATTGGCATGATTGGAGCTGATAATGATGATGACACCTTGTCCACCCGCTTCCAGGTAAGGACGGCAAAGTTTACACAACCGCCAGTGTGCGGCCAGGTTCAACTCCATATTTTGCTGCCACTTCTCTTCTGTACAGTTGGCGGCGCCTTCAAAAAAGTTAGCGCCGGCATTGGACACGAGGATATCCAGTTGGCCCCAGGCCACCAGTACATCCGCGATCCAGCTGCTTTGCTGTTCTGTATCGGTAACATCTGTTTGTGTGTACATCGCCTCCGCGCCTACCGATTGCAGTTCATGAAGGAAAGCCCGGGCAGCAGGGCTGTCGGCTGTTTCCAGCCCACATCCTGCCACCTTCGCACCTGCTTTGCCCATCATCTGTGCAATGCCTTTTCCGATACCGGAGGTAACCCCCGATATCATAACTACCTTTCCAGCTAATGATATTGTTAATGCCATAATTTTAAACGTAAAATCCGGGACGGGGTTGTAAAATGCCCGGATGTTTTTCCATTTCTGCTTCTACCAGGTCTACTCCCAGGCCCGGACGATCTGATAAATGCAGATGCCCGTCACTGATCATGTCTTTGATAGGATGATCGATCACCGTATCTCTCCAGGGAACATCATTAAACATAAATTCCTGCCGGAAGAAATTAGGTACCGACGCACATACATGCGCGCTGGCGATGGTAGACAAAGGTCCGTTAGGATTATGCGGCGCCAGCAATACATTGTATGCTTCCATCATGGTAGCCATCCGCTTCATCTCGGAAGGGCCACCACAGCGGGTAATATCGGGCATAATAATATCGCAGAGCTGCTTCTCCAATACCTGCCGGATACCATGACGGGTATAATGCCGCTCTCCCACACAGATAGCTACGTTACCTGGCAGTCGCTCCCGCACGGCTTTCAGCGTATCCGCACTTTCAGGGCCTACCGGCTCTTCATACCAGGTGATATCCAGTGCAGCCAGTCGCTGCGCCATTTTCACCGCTACGCGGAAATTCAGCATCGCATGGGTTTCAATCATGATATCGAACTCCGGTCCTACGGCATCACGCACGGCTTTGCTCACGTCGAAGGCCAGGTCCTGCTGTGCCACGCTGAGGTTCAGGTTGGACGACAGGTCTTCCCCATAAAAATAATTGACGTGGGCAAATGGATCAAATTTCAACCCGGTAAAGCCGGCGGCTTTTACCTGTAATGCCTGTGCAGCATAATCTTCCGGCGTATGTGCGCCACCGGTAAACCAGTAGTTGGCATACAGTAAAATATCTTTACGGAAAGCGCCACCCATTAATTCATAGCAAGGTACGCCCAGTACTTTCGCTTTCAGATCCAGCAACGCCATGTCAATGCCGCTGATCGCACAAAGGCTCGCACCATAAGGGCCTATCCAGTTCAGGTCGCGATACAGTTTGGTCCAGATAAAATCTGTGCGCATCGGGTCCATGCCGATAATGCGCTCTCCTACGTGTTTGGCAGCATGATATACAATAGGACTGCCCGGCCAGTTGGTGGCTTCTCCCACACCGGTGTAGCCTTCATCTGTGTATATTTTCAGCAGGGTCCAGTTATACTTCACCCCTTCTACCAGCCATACCTTAACATCAGTTATTTTCATGATACTATTCAGTTAATCTATAGTAAATACCAATTCACCCTTAACAAGTGATGGCAGTTTATGTTGTTTATCTGTAAACGGAGAACCATAAAAAGGTTCGGAACCGTTGTTGCTATAGTCTGCGATGAGCAGTTGCAGGTGTGCATCCTGCAGCCAGCTGCGGGCCGACTGACGTCCATCCGACACGATGCTGATACCATTGCCGGCAGCATCTTTCAGGGAAGCCAGCAAGATATGCCGTTTGGTAGAACGAAAATCATTGCTGCCCATTTCATTGCCGTCATCTTTCCATTTGCCTGCCGGTACTTTCCCCCAGGGCTCTACGCCGTCGGTACGTTGTGCCTGCAGCAGCGCACTGCCTTCGTTGCGCGCAATGTCATCTGCCGGGTAAACAGAAAAACTGCCTTTCCGGGTCCAGCTCAGGTGATCAAAGCTGGCTGGTAATTGTAACAGCATGCCATACTGCCGTGGCAGCGAGTCTTCCCCACGGTAATGTATTTCATAGGTCATGCTCACTTTATTATCCGGCCGGAAATGATATTGAATGGTTCCTTTGGCATCGGTATAAGTCACCGCTTCTTTTACAATGATGCCACTGTCGCTCGCTGTTATGTTCAATGAAGTAGCAAAGAGGGTATACAGCGGGTAATTTTTCAGTGGGGAGATGTTATTCTGATACGTTTCTCCGGCCACATTGGGCTTACCGCCGTCCTCACTGTTCATCGGCACCACACTGAATACTGGTCCCTGTGACAGGATAGTACGTTCTCCTTTTTTTGCGCCGATAATCATACCTGTTAAGCGGCTGATTTCAAACGTATGATCTCCCTGTTGAATCGTGTATGCCTGCTCGTTTTGTGTATAGCTTAATTTTAAGGGTGCAGTGGCTGGTGCAGCTGGCGCAGCTTTCAGCGTGATTTTCTCTTCGTTGACTACTTTACCGGCAGGATCTGTAAAAGACAGTTCTATTACGCCGCTGTTGGCATTCACCGGAAGATGTAATACACCGGCGCCATGCGGCGCAATGTTAGCGGCTACTTTGGTGGGCTGTCCGTCAATGCGGCATTGAATATTGGCAGCGGTCAGTGTGGTGAAGTCAAATCGGTTTTCTACGTTCAGCAACAGCTCCTTTCCTTTCAACGTAGGTGCCTGTACGTTAGTAACGACTACTGGTGCATACGCTTTTCTCATTCCGTAAAACTCCGGTTTTTCTCTTCTCCATGCGTCTACCGGTCCCCAGGGACCATAGCCTACGATACGACCATCCGGCAGATGAAAGATATCATCTATACCGGCCCAGATCGCACCACCCAAACAATTGGGATGACGATACATAGAGTCGTACATCCTGGCCAGCGGCGCACCATAGGCCCCTCTGATACCGGGATCTGTGAGCAGTTCCCGGCGGTTGTAGCAAGACACGTGTGCATACTCCCCGAATAATACCGGGCGTTTCATCGTATCTGTAGCTGCTGCGCCATTGATACCGGGATAATGATACACCGCGATATCTGCCTGGCTATGTGCATTGTTATAGCCTCCCCAGCACTGGTCATGAAAAGTGGTAGGCCGTGTAGGATCTACTGCTTTTACAATCGCGTTCACCTGTGCGAATAATGGACTCCAGAGCGATTCATTGGCCAGTGACCAGATGATCACGCTGGGATGATTCCGTTGTGCATTTACTTTTTCTACGTTTGCCCTGATAAAATAAGGCAGGTATTTTTCATCTTTATAATTCCATAATTTCCATATCGGCGAAGCACCGTGCTGGATCCAGCAGATAGCCGATTCACTTTCTACAAACAGGCCCACTTCATCCGCAGCGGCCAGGAACTCTTCTGATGGCGGGTAGTGAGAAGTACGGATATAGTTGCAGTTGCCTTTTTTAAATAGCTCTGCATCCTGCCGCGATAATTCCGGCGTAACACTACGTCCCGTCAACGGATATACGTCGTGGCGGTTTACCCCATGCAATTTTACGGCTTTACCGTTTACCAGTAGCAGGGCGCCGTTTACTTTTACTTCGCGGAATCCCACTTTCTGTGTTACTGTTTCCAACACTTGTCCATCTTGTGTAAGACTTGCCCGTAAAGTATACAGGTAGGGACTTTCAGGGTTCCAGGTTTGTATCCGTCCCACCGGTAATTCCTGTGGTTGACTAAGTGTACATGTTTTATCCAGTACGGTTTTACCATTAGCATCCGTCAGCACATAATGCATATTTCCTTTGGCGGTGGTGGTTTGCATATTGATGTCCAGCGTGCCATTGGTATAGGTGCTGTTTAAGCGGGTGGTAATATCCAGTCTTTTTATATTTGCAGTAGGCAAAACAAATAGTGTAGCTTTTCGTAAGATGCCGCCCACGGTGTGCACTGCATACTGCGATACGCATCCCAGTTTATCCGACACCGTTAGTGCCTGCACCTGTACTTCCAGCTGGTTATTGCCTGCCTGTAATGCATCTGTAATATCTGCTTCAAAAGGCACGAAGCCACCTTCGTGTTCGGTAATCACTTTCCCATTAACCAGTATTTTACCCCAGGAGCTGATGCCGTCAAAGCGGATCATGACCCGGTTGCCGGACCAGTCGCCCGGCAGCTGAAAGCTTCTGCGGTATATGGCGGTATCTCCTTCATTGAGTTGAAATCCCTGCATCACCCATTCTCCCGGCACATTGATGGGAGCAGGCGTACCGGCTGCTCCATTTGAAAACGACCAGCTCCCGTTAAGTGATAACAAAGGATTCGCCACCCCTTTTACGGCCGTGGGACGTGGTGAC
>NZ_DATCVJ010000469.1:0-5267 GCF_036566945.1 Chitinophaga sp.
TCATCAAAATCAGTATAATCCTGCTCCAAGACCATCCTTCGGAATCCTGTATCGCCAGTAGTGCGATGCTACTGCGGGAATATTGATCCTTTCTGTGTCCGGATGGCCGGTGGAACGTCCTTCGGCAGCCAGCAGATCCTGGATCTGAAAAATACGCCACATGGCGGGCGCCTTCATATGGCGGGCAATGATTTCCCGGATCAGGGCTGGAGTGGCTGCTGCGGGTGTGGGGCCTTTGTGATGTAGTTCCTGTTGGTAATATTTTCGGGAGATATGAATGTCTTCCTGCCACCATCCTCTCAGGGTGCTCATGTCGTGCGTAGAAGGGGTTAAGACAGACAAATACGGCGCTTTTGATATTGCAGTAAAGGTCACATCATCTGCTTTGGGCATACGTTCTATTTCCAGGCTTAAGATGCCCTGTGCCTTCATTACGCCGGGTACACAGGCTGGCACCATGCCCAGGTCTTCTCCACAAATGAGCATATTGGTCGCTCTTTTTATAAGTGGCAGTTTATGAATGGCTTCTTTGCGCCAGCAACTCTCCTGCCGTACGTAGAAATAATCATGATACAATGCCGATAAATTTTTGCGGCTCTTATTATCCAATGCAGCAAAAGAACGTGTAGCCGCCAAATCATAACGGGGATGGTACAACGTTCTGTTCCGGTCTGTTACTTTTATGAACAATACATCTGCGATAAGGTTATAAAGCATATTTTTTACCGCTTCCGGCAGGTCCGATTCCAGCACTTTCCGTTGGGTATTAAATGCGGGCCGCAGCCTGTAACGACCATCTGCCAAAGGTTCCATCAATTCCTCTTTCATCATGCCGGCATAGTTACCAAACATATCTTCCAGGATGGCGTGGGTAATATAGGGTGTACAGAAGCGGTCTTCCTCAAAATCAATTCCACGTTGGCGCATTTCTTCCCTACTAACGGGAACGGCTGGATGAAAATAACCGAGGATTCCCTGTATGGCATCTCGTGGTATTTGCCAGATGCGGAAAAAACCCAGGATATGATCAATCCGGAATGCATCGAAGTAAACGGACATATGCCGGAGCCGTTGCTGCCACCACTCCAGGCCATTGGAGCTCATTTGTTTCCAGTTGTAAGTAGGAAAGCCCCAGTTTTGCCCGGTGGTGGTGAAACTATCTGGAGGAGCACCCGCCTGCATATCGAGGTGATAACCTTCGGGATTCATCCAGGTATCTGCGCTATGACGGGCCACGCCAATAGGAATGTCTCCTTTCAGGGCTACACCGTGTTGGTGTACTGCCGCAGTGGCAGCGGCCAGCTGCCGGTGCAGGTGATATTGTACGAAGAAGTGGTAATGGGCTGCTGCCGCCGCTGCTTCATCTGTTATAATAAGCTTATTAATTGCCGTGTAGTCGTATACGTTATATACCGGCCATTGGGTAAAATCGCCTGTCTGATAGCTGTCGCGCAGGTAGCAATATACTGCATACGGGAGGAGCCAGTGTTCATTGGAAGCAAACCACTGCCAGTAATCGCGTGTTTGCAGCTTCTCTCCTTCTGCTTCGTATAATGCCCGGAGATAGGCCAGCTTAAAGGACATCACCGTTTCATAGTCGACCGTTTCCTTTTCGTTTAGCCATTGCCGTAAACGACCAAATTGCCGCTGCAACGGATGCGTTTTCGGCAGGGTACCTACCATTTGTAATCGTATGTAGAGGGGATGCAGGGCAAAAGAAGAAATAGCGGCGTAGGGATAGGAATCTTTCCAGGTATTGGTTTGAATGGTATCATTTACCGGAAGTACCTGTATCAGTTGCAATCCTTTGTCCTGTGCCCATTGCGCCAGTTGGGGAAGGTCGGCAAATTCCCCCGTACCAAACCCTTCCTCACTCCGCAGGCTGAACACGGGCACAGCTACGCCGGCACCTTTCCAGGGAGTATAGTCCATCCGCACCAGGCCATCATGCAGTATTACCTGTCTGCCTGCCACTGCTACCGTATGCAATTCCCTGTTATCGCCTTTTTCGTACGCTACAAATTGTTGGATATTTAGATCGTAAATGCCATACTTATAGTAAAGCGGTACAGGTATACCGGAAAGATCCAGGGCCACAGAAAACCAGCCATGGGCATCGTATTGCAACAATAACGGCTGTAAAATATTCCAGTTACCGGTTTGCTGATTGCTACCCAATAAACAAATGGTTTTATGGTTCTCTAACAGGGGCGCCTGTACGCGGAATATATGCGTGGCAGTTAGTAATCCATTAACAGCAGCAGCAGGTCTGGGATAAAATACGCGGGAAAAGGGTGCGGCGAGCCAGGCATTTTCCGGGCGGTCCGCATCGTTCCAGGTATCGGTAAAAACAACGTCGGTATGTTGTCCGGGGGTAAAGGTAAATTCCCTGACAGTTCCTTCATATATCACTTCTTCCAGTTCTCTTAAAATATACTGGTATTGCAGGGTATATGTTTCACCGGGCGCCAGCTGAATATCGGTATACCACCAATCTGTATTCCACCATTGCATGCGGCGGGCATGCCTGGGCACATCACTGCCCAGTGCAGATAAATTACCCAGCAGGTAAAGTTCCTGCCCGTAATAAGTATGGTATCGGAGGTAAAAACGTAGTCTATAATTCATCTGGTCCCGGCTAAGCCGGAACAAAGTAAGAAAAAATAGCTTGTCTTATCAGGATTATACTGATTAAGAAGATTTCCGCGGTTTTTTGTCTTACCCAGGATTATACTGATTAAGATGATTATCACGATTTTCTTTTTTTTGATTACTGAGATTAAAAAAAGATTAGCGAAGACCAACAATTTATTGTTAATCTCCGCTAATCTTTTTTAATTATACAATCTCAGAAAAAAATCGTGATAATCATCTTAATCAGTATAATCCTGGGTAAGACAAAAAATCGCGCTTATTTTACTTCTTCGAATTCAGCATCTGTTACGCCATCGTTAGCAGCATTAGGTTGCCCCTGTTGCTGACCGCCGTTAGGCTGTGCACCTTCCGGTTGACCCTGAGAAGCTTTGTACAGCTCTTCAGAAGCAGCCGTCCACGCAGCTTCCAGTTCAGCAGTAGCTGCATCCAGCTGTGCACCGTCCTGGGATTTGTGTGCTTCTTTCAACTTATTCAGTGCGTTTTCGATGGTTTCTTTCTTGTCAGCAGGCAGTTTATCACCGTATTCTTTAATTTGCTTTTCTGTCTGGAAGATCAGGCTATCCGCTTTATTCAGCTTTTCGATCTGCTCACGTTGTTCTTTATCTGCAGATTCGTTGGCTTTCGCTTCGGCTTTCATCTTTTCGATTTCTTCCTTGTTCAAACCGCTACCTGCTTCAATTTTGATGTTCTGTGTTTTACCGGTGCCTTTATCTTTTGCAGTTACGTGCAGGATACCGTTGGCATCAATGTCAAAGATTACTTCGATCTGAGGAACGCCACGCGGAGCCGGAGGAATATCACCTAAGATAAAGCGGCCCAGTGTTCTGTTCTGGCTGGCCATTGGTCTTTCGCCCTGCAGTACATGGATTTCCACACTAGGTTGGCTATCTGCTGCAGTAGAGAAAGTTTCAGATTTCTTGGTAGGAATAGTGGTATTGGATTCGATCAGTTTGGTCATTACACCGCCCATTGTTTCGATACCCAGTGACAGTGGAGTAACGTCCAGTAACAGTACGTCTTTCACTTCACCTGTCAGCACACCACCCTGAATGGCAGCACCTACGGCTACTACTTCATCCGGGTTTACACCTTTATTAGGTTTTTTACCGAAGAATTTTTCAACTACTTCCTGGATTTTAGGAATACGGGTAGAACCACCTACCAATATTATCTCATCAATTTCAGAAGTGTTCATACCGGCATCTTTCAGTGCTTTGCGGCAAGGCTCCAGTGTTCTTTCCACCAGGCTATCGCTCAGCTGCTCAAATTTAGCGCGGGTTAATTTTTTCACTAAGTGTTTAGGAACGCCATCCACTGCAGTGATATAAGGAAGATTGATTTCAGTTTCCTGAGAAGAAGATAATTCGATCTTGGCTTTCTCAGCAGCTTCTTTCAAACGCTGCCATGACATTGGATCTTTGTGTAAATCTACTGCTTCATCTTTCTTGAATTCGTCTGCCAGCCAATCCATGATCACTTTATCAAAGTCATCACCACCGAGGTGTGTATCACCATTGGTAGATTTTACTTCAAATACGCCATCACCTAATTCCAGGATGGAGATATCGAAGGTACCACCACCAAGGTCAAATACAGCGATTTTGCTGTCCAGGTGTTTTTTGTCCATACCATAAGCCAGTGCCGCAGCGGTAGGCTCATTGATAATACGACGAACCGTCAGACCGGCAATTTCACCGGCTTCTTTGGTCGCCTGACGTTGTGCATCATTAAAGTAAGCAGGTACAGTGATAACTGCTTCTGTTACTTCCTGACCTAAATAATCTTCAGCGGTTTTCTTCATTTTCTGCAGGATCATTGCTGAAATCTCCTGCGGCGTATATAATCTGCCGTCAATATCAATACGTGTGGTGTTGTTATCACCTTTTACCACTTTATATGTAACGTGACTCACTTCACTGGAAACTTCGTCAAAATGACGGCCCATAAAACGCTTCACTGACATAATAGTGTTTACGGGGTTGGTAATAGCCTGACGCTTTGCAGGGTCACCTACTTTCCTTTCTCCGTTCTTCAAAAAAGCCACTACAGATGGGGTTGTTCTCCTGCCCTCATCATTGGCAATCACTACCGGTTCGTTACCTTCCATTACGGCAACGCATGAATTGGTAGTTCCTAAGTCAATGCCTATTATTTTTCCCATAGTATTAAAGATTATCCTTTAGTTGTAAGTATGTTTTCGTGTTTGTCGTTGGTTTGTCAATGATTATGCCAAGCAAAAAAATATGAAATTATGTCAGTCAGGTGCCCTATATTTGATTTAAATATTTAGTTATCGTATGTGTCAGACCTTCTCAAAGACACCTATAACTAAATAACCCAAAACACTAAATTGTTCATAGCCTCGCCTTCCTTTCAGCTATTTCATTCCTGTCCTACCTGTTTTTTATCGACAAAAAATTGTATAACCTAACCGTTATTCTTATGAACAAATCCATTCTATGGAGGGCTGCATGCTTGCTGTTAGCAACCACCCCGATGATGAGCCAGGCTCAGGATCAACCATCCGCCACTGCTACCATGAGTGCTACTCCATCCGCGCGATTATTCCGCGGACCCGAAGATTACAAAGTTTGGTCCATTGGTGTCAATGG
>NZ_DATCVJ010000470.1:0-14032 GCF_036566945.1 Chitinophaga sp.
TATTGGACAAGCTCCATTTCAAACGTTTAAGGATCTATGCACTGGCAGACAACCTGTATCTCCTGAAGAAATCTAAAAACATTCCGGATCCGGAACAGGTAGATGCTTTCGGAATATATAGCGGCAGTGGTTATCCCATTCCTAAAAAATTCACACTGGGATTGGATCTTAGCCTGTAAACCATCAAAAACGACATCATGAAAAAACAACGCTTATATATCGCATATGCTGCTGCTGTTATTTCAGCCTCAGCCCTGGTATCTTCCTGTTCGAAAATACTGGATCTTGAACCGCATAACTCTACGTTTACCAGTGCTTATTTCACCAGTGAATCGGATGCCAAAACCGCCCTTTCCGGTGCTTATTCCATCCTGAGAAATATCATGATCAGGGATAACTCCTGGCATAAATACGGCGACATTGTATCCGGAGAACTCAGTATTGATGGCGGGCGGGATAATGGCAACTTCAACATTTCCAACGGTGAGTTCATCGGTTTAAATGTGGGTAGTGGCAACTGGAACTGGCAACAATACTACCAGCTGTTGCAGCAGGTAAACCTGATCATCAATAAAGTACCAGGCATTCCGGATACCAAATTTGGTTCCGTTGACACCAAGCGTCATGTGATTGGTGAAGCCTATTTCCTGCGCGCTTTTACCTATTTCTATATGAGCCGGATCTGGGGAGATGTGCCTTTAAAGCTGCAACCCGATCTGGATGTATCTACTGCGAAGAACATTCCAAGAAGCCCGGCAGACAGTGTATGGAAACAGTGTTTGGCGGATCTCGAAAGCGCGAAACCTAACCTCGATTTCGGTTATGATGCCGATGAAGGCGAAAGAGCGGTGAGAGCAAATAAAGGCAGTGCTTTTGCTTTGCAGGCGCATATCCTGGCCTGGAAACATGATTATGCCGGTTGTGCAGAAGCCGCCAACACCGTGATTACACAAGGTGGATATGCACTTCAGAGTGCCGGGGATTATATGAAGGTATTCATTGGCAAAACATATGAAGGCATTTTTGAAATCAACATCAACGACGCGCAGTCAGAAGGTCTTTCCCTGCAAAATAATCCAGGCTTTGGGGTAACGATGAAGAGTCCTTTTATTGATGGTAAAGATGGAATAGAATGGCCGGTCAACACCAATTTTGTCAATATGCTTTATGGCAAAGATTCCACCACCGATATCCGCTATAAGAATTTCTTTTTTGCCTCACAGGGCGCCGAGGGACAGATCATCAAATTTTCCAACATCGCCTACGCCGATGGCGCTGCAAAAAAAGATGCACGCCTGAGCAATAACCTTATCATCTTCCGCCTGGCAGATATTATGTTATTAAGAGCCGAAGCGCTGCATGCCCTGGGCCAGGATGGCGATGCCATTACCTTGCTGAATAAAGTACGCGAAAGA
Organism: Chitinophaga sp.; assembly: GCF_036566945.1. Classification (GTDB taxonomy): domain Bacteria; phylum Bacteroidota; class Bacteroidia; order Chitinophagales; family Chitinophagaceae; genus Chitinophaga. The sequence continues at coordinate 1,416 of NZ_DATCVJ010000470.1, forward strand.
GCGGGCATCAGTGACTATGACGCAGTCAATGATCTGGGCACCAGTATCCTGGAAGAACGTTTGCGTGAACTGTACTTCGAAGGACATGCTTACTACGACCTGGTACGCACAAAAGAGCTTCCTAATTACAATGAGCAATTCGGCAGCGACCAGTTTCAGAATGGCGCTCCTACGGGTGGCTGGTTATGGCCGGTAGATCCTGCCATGTTCAAAGACGACTACACCCTGACGCAAACCCCTTACTGGAGAGGTAAACTTTAATCAACTAAAATCAGCTGTATGAAAAATAAATTATGTCTTGGTATCATCGCTTTTGTGAGCATCATTTTGTTTTCCTGTAAAAAGGAATACACCATTGGTGGCAGTGTGCATGATCCGCATGTTAACATGACGACTTACGATTACCTGAAAACAAATCCTCTCTTTGACACCATCGTATTGCTGATTGACAAAACAGGTCTTAAAGAGGAAGTGAATGCCAGCGGTACCTTTTTTGCCATCACCGATTATGCCCTCGATAACTACATCGATGTAAAACGTGATGTAGCAAGACTGACTGATCCAAACGTGTTGTACGACTATGATTCGATGGATTTTAAAGCGTTGAAAGATTCGCTCCGCGCTTATATGTTCAAAGATAAAATCACGCTCGACAACGCCACGAAAGCAGGTAAATTCTATACCGCCAACGACGGTGAAAAGCGCCTGATACAAGGGATTCCCAGCAGTGACTATACCAACAACGGCGTATTCACGCAATACCCGGTATACCTGTACCTGACCAAAGTAATTGCGAAGCCAGGCAGCCCGGTTCCTCCGGATGAATCAGGACTCCCCAATCTTACGGCGGACCAGTTTTTACAAACCAGTTGTCAAACAACCGGGATTATCACCACTACCGGCATATTGCATGTGTTGAATAACCGGCACGTATTCACCTATTACGCGGATTTGTTTAACTAAGTTTTTACCCTTACGCACTCATCATGAAAAGACATATAAAAACCTTCGGCTTTATACTGCTGGCTGCTACGGCGATGTACAGCTGCACCAAAGTGGAAAACGGCTATCTCAGCGACCAGATACGGTATATAGATAACCCTATCAGGATAAAACGCGGGCAGGTACAAAAAACCTCCCCGGTGAGTAACGATGGCTCCAGCGCCCCTGTTACGTATAAGCTCCTGGATTTCCGGGATGTGATCAAACATCAGCACGCAGACAGTATGTTTGCCAACTATGAACGCTACGAGTGGATCGCACAGTTTGATCCAACAAAGGACACCACCGTAGCCTTGCTGAACAAAAAAAGACAGAAAGTAAATACCCCCTGCTGGGAGTTTAATGAGTACACCGGCTCCTTTACTTTCTTCGGCACCTCCGTGAAAGTACCGCTGGGTACCTATGAATTTGATATCCAGGCATCCAATCAAAATGGCGCTAAAGTGTTCAAGAACATTGCCACCATTACGATGCAGGATGAACCGCCTTACAACGTTGGTGACGGCGGTGCCGCCTGGTTCCGCGATGGAACCACTACCAGCGGCGATCTTGGCGCCCCCATTGTGACCATTAAGAAAATATCTGATGAGGGTACCAATATCATCCTGAAGATAGCAGATCAGAATGGCAGATATTTTAATCCATCAAAGGGAGAAATTATCAGAAGAGGTGACCGTAGTGATTTTCAGACGTATGCCCAGTTCCATCCGCTGGAACTAACGGATACTTCTATGACCTGTAACTTTGAAACAACACCCTTTCCGTTGTTACAGAGTGCCTACGGCTACCTGATCTATTACCGTATCCCGAGTAACTTTGTTACCGTGGATGCCGGCTATGCACCTACCAATGAAGCTGTGTACAATGTGAATCCAAGATTCCAGTTCCAGATTTTCCAGGAAGGTACGTATGAGGTAAATGTTAAGATAAAACATGTGACGAGGAAGTAGGTAAGGATATAAATTATATTATAGGAAAGCCTTCCCGGTTAAATGGGAAGGCTTTTGCGTTTCTATTTCCTTACAAACGAATACGTTTCCAGCAACTTCCACGGCCCCTTCAGATACCGCCACAATTGTACCCCCGTAGCTTCAATTTCAAAAGGCTGAAATTCCGCCAATAATTTTTCATGCGCCTGTTGCGCTTTCCAGGCGGTGGCCTGGTTCATAATGGTAATATGCGGCTGCAAAGGTTGCTGATCCCGCCATTTAAGTACATCCATCCACTGCTGTTGTAACGACTGATGCAATACCTGCAGCGGCGCCGACGATAACGTATAGGCTATGCCGTTAGTATATCGTTGTAATCCATTTACCTGTATGGTAAAAGGCGTCTGTGCATCCATCGCAGAGAGTGCGGCGGCTACCCGTGGTTCATCTGCCGGCAGGCGATAAAATAAGGTAATATGCGCCCCTACCTGGTTGGCGTGGGCAGGATAATACTGCCGCCGCAACTGATTAAAAAAATCAGTGGTAGCAGCAGGTAGTGCTATTGTAAGAATGAATGAGCTCATGCCCTGCAAAGATAACAGCGCGCTCCCAAATACCCGTCAACAAAAAAAGACCGCCTCTGTTTCAGAGACGATCTTTCTTTTGTCTTCATCAATGTTACCGGCTCACTAAACCGGAAAACGATTTTACTGCACTCCCCAGCTCTTGTTAGGCTTAGGTCCCATGAACAATTCCAGGGTACCACCGGCTACCAGTTGCTGATGCGTGAAAGTAGGTTTGTTTAAAGGCTGTCCGTTAAACTTCGCCCGCTGTATATATTTATTGACCACCGAACTGTTATGTGCTATGATGGTAAATTGCTTTTTATTGGGCAATGCAATGCTTACGTTTTCAAATACGGGGCTACCAATGGTGTACTCCGGAATACCCGGTGTAACGGGATAAAAACCCATAGAAGAAAATACGACGAAAGCAGACATCCCACCACCATCTTCATCGCCGGGAATACCGAAGATGTTATCCTTGAACCAGGTATTCAGCAGGAAGCGGATACGCTCCTGTGTTTTCCAGGGTGCACCGGTATAGTTGTAGAGGTACGGAATATGAAAACTCGGTTCGTTACCCATAGAGTACTGACCTACCAGGCCGGTAGCATCCGGGAACTTGCTCCAGAAAGCGTAGCGCGACATATCCAGCGGCTCACGGAACAACTGATCCAGTCTGTTTTCAAATGCCTGTTTACCACCCATGAGTCCAATTAAACCAGGAATATCCTGCTGCACCTGCCAGAGATAAGTCCAGCCGTTGTTTTCATCATAATAATCACGGCCACCCATACCGCCATCATATTTTACATTGATGTCGATCCATTCGCCTTTCTCATCTTTTGGCAAAAAGAATTGCTTATCGGCATTCCAAAGATTTTTATAATTTTTTGCCCGGGGTGCAAAAAGACGCTGATCATCTTTTTTATTCAGGTCTCCTGCCAGTTCTGCAACTGCCCAGTCGTCGTAAGCGCCGCCCAGTGTCACCGCCACGGCCTGCCGTTTTTCAAACGGATGTACCTCTGCTACGGTTTCCTTCTCCCCTATATGCAACGCAGGGAAATAACCTTTGCTGTGGTAAACATCATCCAGCACCGTTTTAGGCCCATTGCGCCATGGCAACATGGTCGCATCGGTGGCGTTTTTACGCATGGCTTCATAGGCTTTTTCGATATCAAATTTCTTCAATCCTTTTCTCCAGGCATCGAGTATTACCACAGAAGAGTGAAAGCCATTCATACAGGCATGATCGCCAAACAGCACGGGGAAAGTAGGGAGCCAGCCGCTTTGCTCATACATGTGTACAAATGATTCCAGCATGTCTTCTTCTTTGGCAGGGTCCAGGATCATTCTCAGCGGATGCAGCGCCAGGTAGGTGTCCCAGGTCCAGTCATCTACATAAAAAGGACGGTTGTCTTTATGGATCTGTTTATCATATCCGCTGTAATACTGTCCGTCTTCAGTAATATCCACGGCCCTTTCATACGAGCGATACAAGGCGGTATAAAAAGAACGTTGTTGTGCCAGGCTCCCGCCTTTTACTTTGATCTGCGACATCGCATCTGACCATACTTTTTTACCGTTGGCGGCGACGGCGTCGAATGACTGACGACTGATTTCGTCTTCATAACTTTTCTTCGCCTGTGCTGCGCTGATATAACTGATGGCGTATTTAAAAGTGACTTCTCTGGTAGTGGCAGGGAAACTGATATAAGCTTTAATGCCTTTACCAGCAATGCTTTTATTATTCGTTAATTGTCCCTGTTCTACTACTCCGGGAGTACCCGCTTCACTGAAAACACCATACATGTATACCTTTACATAATCATTATAGGTTTCCATGCCGGTCATCACATTACCGGGCAGGAAGTTGTAGGCAGCGTCGCCATTATTGTATACATCAAACAACAAAGATTTATTTTTTCCCTGCGGAAAACGAAAACGGTAGTAACCTGTTTTTTTGCCGGCGGTAAATTCTATGTTAACTTCTTCATGGAGCAACCAGGTAGAATAATACCAGGGATGGTTAATTTCCAGGTCATGATCATAGGCCAGTCTTTTTCCCCAGCCAGCGGCGGCGGGTGCTTCTACAGAAGGTTTCACTGAAAACACCTGTCCTAATCTATGCGATACGATGGTCAGTGGGAAATTGTCAATCTGGTCATCCATGAAGTCTTTACGCTGCGGTGTAAACCGGATCAGCTGATTGGGTAACTGCACCGTAGGGCGGGTTGGTTCCAACAGTTGTCCAACGTTACCAATGGTTGGATCAATCAGGTCAACAGGCTGCTTAGCAGCAGGAATCGTGTCCGGAGCAGCCGCAGTAGCGCTGCCGGACAAGCATACAAAAGGTGTCAGCAGCAATAGGCTGCACAGCTTCCACGTTGTTTTTTTCATTCACTAAAGTTTATGCGCAGGAAATATGGTTCTTAGCCTGTGCAGCGAATTAACAAAATAGTTTAATCATGCACAAGGCATGATTAAACTATTTATAGGCCAAATCAAAAATTGCTTAGTAAGAAGGATTCTGTGTCCATCCCGGGCTAAGGCTGAGATCACGGAAAATGATCGGAGCGAGATACTTAGGTCCTGGATTGCTGGCTGAATTGGTGTTGATCTGGTTCTGTTCGGCTGTTTTGCTACGCGCGGCCAATACTTGTGGCAGCAATTGCAAGCGGCAGATATCAAACCATCTCTGACCAAATTCACCGGCAAATTCATAGGCACGTTCGTATACCACTGAGTCACGGAAGGCGGTAGCAGATAATCCGGGTGTGAGATTAGGCAAACCAGCACGGTGTCTTACCAGGTTGATGGCATCATAAGCCGGGCCGGAAGCCGTACCAGTGGCCATGGTAGAAGCTTCTGCGTAAATCAGCAGCGGGTCTGCATAGCGGATGATATCCGTGGTTTTATTGGTACTTGGCTGAATAGTCTGAATAGTCGTAGCGGTTTCCTTTACCCCATCATTCAGCCCGTGACGAAATTTATTATAGTAAGGATGTCTTGCATTGGTACGTGCATCGTCCCAGTTAACCAATGTATAGGTTACTTTATCATCATTACGCAATTTGATAGTCGTATAGAAAGTTTGATCTGTACGTTTACACTTAGGTGCGTTCAGATAGAAATTTACTTCCGGATAAAAATCGTCCCATCCGCTGGAACCATCCAGACCTACTTCTTCCAAAGGTACACTGGTAGAACCGAATGAACGGTTAGGCGCGTTACCACCTACATTAAATTCGATACCGAAAATACTTTCTGCGTTATTGTTGGTCGTAAATACCTGCAAATAATCCCCTACGAGAGAGTACTTACCGGACTTGATCACTGCATCTGCTTCAGTTGCAGCCAGTGCATAGTTGGAAGTCTGATTCAGCGGCCATCCGGCCATGGTCAGGTATACCTTGGCGAGTAATGCTCTGGCAGCAAGACTACCAGGACGACTGATATCTGCGGCGGCTGTCCACTTGTCGGGTAACATACCGGCGGCTTGTTGTAAGTCTTTTATGATGAACGCATATACTTTACCTACATCTTCTCTGGGTGGTACAATCGCAATTTCTGCCTGTTTGTCTACAATCGGCACAGCGCCAAATGTTCTCACCAGCATGAAGTAACTCAGTGCGCGCATGAAGTATGCCTGGCCGGCGGAGTAAGTGCGGGCATTGATGCTGTTCTGATCTGTGGTAGGTACTTTCTCAAAATTGGCTAACACGTTGTTCGCCTGGTAAATGGCGTTCCACGGACCATCCCATTGTGCTTTCAGGCCTTCATTGGTACTCTGTCCTTCCAGTTTATCAAAATCACGGAAGTCCTGTTTATTTAATCCCTTATCTGTGGTCAGATCATCTGCACCAAAGTAGGAAGTCATTTTATTAGTGAAAGCCCAGGCGCCGTCCACACTTAACTTCTGAAAAATAGCAGTAACGGCTGCATCCAGATCTTTCTGGGTGGCGAAATAGTTGCCCGGTGTTAAGTTACCTTTTGGATCTTCCGTCAGCTTTACGCAGGAGGCTGTTCCCAGTACCGCCGCCAGTGCTAAAGGCATGAAATATTTAAAGTTCATAATCGTAGTTTTTTGAAAAATGGAATCCTTCGCTGTCAATATCAATTATAATCCAAGTCTTAAACCAATAGTGTAGGTTTTAGGATTCGGAATAGTGCCCGTTTCCAGCCCCTGGGTAATACCGTTGGTAGCATTGGTTACTTCCGGATCGTAGCCAGGATAGTTGGTAATCGTGAACAGGTTCTGCGCACTCACATAAATATCGAAGCTGCGAACTTTGATCCTGTTCAGTAAGCTTTGCGGGAAAGCATATGTCAGGGAAATATTCTTCAGTTTAATATAACTGGCATCGTATACCCAACGGCTGCTGGTGAGGTAGCTCTTACTGGTGTAAGTAGGCACCTCTGTTTCTTTAGTAGGTGACCACATATTCAGCACTTCTGTAGAAGTAGCGTGACGGGCATCCCCTAAACCACCCAGCGTATAAGGTGTGGTGAATGAATAGATCTCGTTGCCCTGTGTACCCTGGAACATAATGTTCATACTCCAGTTACCATAAGACAGGTCATTGATGAAACCAAAACCGTATTTAGGAGAACCATGACCGATTACCTGCAGGTCAGGATTGCCATCGCCGTCAATGTCTTCATACCTGGCATCACCAGGCTTTGCACTATATCTTGCTGCTTCTGCTGCATCTTTGTTTTTCCAGGTACCCAGGAATTTGTAGCCATAGAAAGATCCCAGCGGTTCACCTACTTTCAGGATCGCGGCGCCGGTTTGTGCCGATCCGATATTATTAACGATGATATTATCCAGTCCGCCCAGGTCGATCACCTCGTTGCGGTTGAAGGAAATATTAAAGTTGGAACTCCATTTAAATTTACTACCTACTATTGGTGTACCACCGATGCTGAACTCCAGCCCTTTGTTTTCCAGGCTACCGATGTTTTTCTGGTAGTTACCACCACCATAATAACCGGCGTTGATGACATTATATAACAGGTCAGTTACTTTACGCTGATAAGCATCTGCGGTAAAAGTTAAGCGGCCATGGAAAAATTCCATATCCACACCTGCATCATAAGTGGTGTTACGCTCCCATTTCAGGGTTTGCGATACCGGTGTTCCCAATGGCGTAGATACACTTGGTGTAGAACCATCGAAGTAGTAAGCAGGTCCGCCGCTGGCCACCTGCGCAATGGTAGCATAGGCAGGCACCGACTGATTACCTGTTTGACCATAGCTGGCGCGTACTTTCAGGCCTGAAATAACGCCTGCATTCCGCATAAAGTTTTCTTTGTCAACTACCCAGCCCAAAGCAACGGAAGGGAAAGTAGAATATTTCTCCGTCAGGTGAGAAGATCCGTCGGTACGAACAGCCGCTGTTAACAGGTACTTATCTTTATAGGCGTAGTTGATCCTTCCCATGTAAGAAATCAGCGCATCTGCCCAGTAACCGCTGGTCGTGAGCTGCGTAGCACCCAGACCCAGGTTGTAGTAGCCGTTGTTGTAGGTAGACAGATTTTTTGACTGTGCCTTTACATTGGTATTGGTTTTAGATGCCTGCTCAAACAGGGCGGTAGCCGTAATGGAGTGATCACCAAATTTGTTGCTATAAGTCAGGAAGTTACTATTCTGCCAGCTTCTGTAACGGTTGGTTTCCGCCTGTGCATAGTCGCCACCTACTTTACCTTCATTGGTTTGCGGCGGGAACAGGGACTGCGTTAACTGTGACTGTAACTCATAACTGTTATTGGAAGTAAAGGTCAGGTGATCCAGTATGCGATAAGTAAATACACCCGTAGCTGTTACGTTCGTAGTGCTACCATCTACAGCTCTGTTCCTGGCATTTGCTACCGGATTGTACTGGTTAGACGCAAATACGGAACCTGGAATATACTTACCGGAAGCATCTGTTACAGGAGAAGTAGGATCCCACTGGTAGCTCTGTGCAAATGGATCAGTGATGTCACCTGCATAGTCGGTATTATGTGTTTGAGGCAATACCGCCGTAATATTAAACTTGAAGCTCATTCTGTCGTTCAGATTCGCATCAATGTTTGCTCTCAGGGTATTTCTCTTGTACCATTGATTAATTAATAAACCGGGTTGATCAAGGTGATTGTAAGAGAAGAAATACTTTACGTTCTCTGAACCGCCGGAAACACTCACCTGGTAATTCTGAATCAGGGGAGACTGGGTCAGTTCATCCTGCCAGTCGGTACCTGGATTTGTTTCAAATCCGTCCAGCTGTGCCTGTGTAAATGGCTTTGTAGCGGATGGATCTTTTGCAATGGTGTAAATATTCACCTGGTTAGCAAAATCGTAAGCATTCATTAAGCTCAGCTTCTTAGGAATCTCTGCTTTACTCAGCCAGGTACTGAAATCTACACGTGGTTTACCGGCCTTACCGGATTTAGTAGTGATCAGCACCACGCCGTTGGAACCTCTGGAACCATAGATAGCGGTGGCAGATGCATCTTTCAGGATTTCCATAGACTCGATATCTGCAGGGCTGATAGACTCAACACTTCCGCCGATATAACCATCTATTACATATAATGGATCGTTGCTGTTGCTCGCAGAGCTGGCGCCACGAATCCTTACGCTCATTCCTTTGCCAGGCTGACCGCTGTTACTCTGTACTGTTACGCCGGAAGTAGTACCCTGTAAAGCCTGTTCAACTCTTACCAGCGGACGCTTGGCAATGTCAACTGCTTTTACGGTACTGGTAGCACCGGTAACGTCTCTCTTTTTCTGTGTACCATAACCTACTACTACCACGTCATTCAGTGAGCGCGCATCTGCTTTCAGCCGAATAGACATTTCACCACCGGTTACCGCTACTTCCTGCGACAGGTAGCCGATATAAGAAACGATCAGCACCGGAGATGCCGCATCACCCGTGGCGATCTGGAATTCGCCCGTGGCACCTGTAGGACTTGAAATGTTAGTACCTTTTACTCTGACAGTAGCACCGGGTAGTGGTTGGCCGGTTTCATCCAGCACTTTACCCTTTGTCAACTGCTTTTGTGCATAGGCCGTCAGGAGGCCCGATGCGAGGAGCATCAGCAATAGTAATCTTTTCATAACGCGAACGATATTTCGATTGATAAAAAATAATACACTGCAAGTAAGTATCATTGGCCTAACAACAGCCCTAATAATGAACTAACAACAGCATTAATGTTATATTTTTTTTAAAATTTTTGTGAGATGAATAACGTGATCAGTCTTTTTCAAATACCTTAAACATATTGGCGGGCAAAGCGTCTTGCTTACTGTGTTCAAAAACATAATTACCTATCACCAGGTAATCCATTTCTGTACGCATAAAAGCCAGCCACGCATCTGATGGCGTGTTCACTACCGGCTCTCCTCTTACATTAAAAGAAGTGTTGATCAACATGGAACAACCTGTAAGTTTTTTAAAACTATTAATAAGTGCCCAGAACTTTGGATGAAGCGTACGATGTACAGTTTGTACACGTGCAGAATAATCTACGTGCGTGATAGCAGGAACGGTAGAACGTACTTCATATAATCGTTCATATAAAGTAGTGGTGTCATTACTCCGTGTAAGACGCAACGATTTTTTTACCGGCGCTACAAATAACATATAGGGAGAAGGCGTACTGAGTTCAAAATAATCGGCAGCATCTTCCGCTAATACTGCCGGTGCAAACGGACGAAAGCCTTCGCGGAATTTAATCTGCAAATTAATCTGCCGTTGCATTCCTGCTTTGCGTGGATCTGCCAGGATGCTGCGATTGCCTAATGCACGTGGTCCAAACTCCATTCTATCCTGGTACCATCCCACTACTTTTCCCTCGGATAACTTTGCACTAATAAAGTGGGTGAGTGCATTAAAATCAGACCAGCATATGCCTTTTGCGTTGTATTTGCACATCATATTTTTGATGTCACGGTCGCCATAGGCCGGCCCCAGGAAAGCACCCTGCATACTGTCTTCTCCCGAAAAAATTTTCCGCTCCTGCTCCATACCAATATGATATGCGGCATAAGCTGCACCAATGGCACCGCCGGCATCCCCTGCTGCGGGCTGTATCCATATATCTGTAAAAATACCGGCGGCGCTGATTTTACTATTGGCCACACCGTTCAACGCTACGCCGCCCGCCATCACCAGGTGATCGCAGCCCGTGATTTCTTTCGCGGTGCGTGCCAGTGCTACTACTATTTGTTCCGTTACCTGTTGAATAGCCAGTGCCAGATTCATATGATCTGCCGTGATTTCCGACTCCGGCTCTCTGCGCGCCATGTCAAACAAAGCTTCCCATTTTGCCGTAGCCGTCATTTTCATACCGGTAGCAAATTCAAAGTAGTCCATGTTCAACAGGATGGAGCCATCTTTTCGTATATCCACCAACGTTGCCAGGATCTTTTCCCTGAAAACAACCGTCTGTGGCGATTGTTCCTCCCCATAAGGCGACAGCCCCATTAATTTATATTCCCCGCTATTGACTTTAAAGCCCAGAAAATAAGTAAAGGCCGCATATAATAATCCCGGCGAATGCGGAAAGCGCAGCTCCCGCAATACGGAGATATCTTTCCCTTTTCCATAAGAGATAGTCGTAGTGGCCCACTCTCCTACACCGTCTACCGTGAGAATGGCCGCAGCTTCATAGGGCGAGGGATAAAAGGCACTGGCCGCATGTGATAAATGATGCTCCGGAAAATACAGCGGGATATTGATGGTAGCTCCCAGCGCACGAAATTCTTTGCGCAACAGCTTCTTCATAAATACCTTCTCTTTCATCCATACCGGCATAGCCGCCAGAAAGCTGCGCCAGCCGCGTGGTACAAATGCATGATACGTTTCCAGCAACCGCTCAAACTTCAGCAGCGGCTTATCGTAAAACGCTACCGCCGTCAGTTCATCAAATGAAATGCCCGCTTCCGATAATACATATTTAATCGCCTCCGCCGGAAAAGAAGGGTCCTGTTTAATGCGTGTAAACCGCTCCTCCTGGGCCGCCGCCATGATCCGCCCATCTATGATCAACGCCGCCGCACTGTCGTGATAAAATGCTGATATGCCCAGAATAATATGCCTCAATGCCATTAAAATATGGAGTAAATAAACGGCGCCAATGCAGACACACTCGTCAATGCCACCAATGAAGCCAGTAATAGTAACATGACTATCAAAGGCAGCAACCAGAACTTCTTACGCGTTTTTAAAAAGTGAAACAGTTCCTGCAGAAATTCCATCACGTGTGAATTATAGTTGTTTTAAAATGTATGCTGCAAATCTTCTTTCATATATAAATGATCCCTCACCACCATCACCGATGCATCGTCCTTTTTAAAACGACGTAGCTGCAAACTATCTCTCCCACGGAGTTTGCGCCATAAGCCGACCGGCAGTACCACCAACACAAAAACAAGCGTCAGCATTACGCGTATATTTATTTCGCCGAGTATTTTTGAAAAACCAAACCATACCCAGGCCATTGGATAAAAAAGCCGGGGTACTATGATCGTGATCGCCAATAGCATCAGCGCCACCGATACCCACTGAAAATGCCGGTAATACAATGCGGCCACGATAGCCGCTAACACAGCCACCTGACCAAATTCTATGCATTGCTGCCGGGTGATAATGGAGGAATGATGACGCATGACTTATACTTTTTTCAGCTGACTTTGTAATGCGAGTGCGGCTTTGTTGCCCGGTGCTGTTTGTAATGCCTTTTCTACATAGCGTTCTGCACCTGCCTTGTTGCCCATCTTAAAATATGCGCTGGCAATTTCATTCATCACGTCCACATTGCCGGGATCTTTAACGGCGGCCTGTTGTAATTGCAACACCTGCATCAGCAATGCTTTCACCGGCTCCAGGTTTAAATGCTGCTCATTATTGGCCATCGCATAATCCAGGTAAGGCAAGGCCTCTTTCGTTTTATCCTGCTGCAGGTACAATACAAACAGCATTCTGGCCGACTTAAAAGAAGGCGCTAACGCAAATGCCTGTTTAAAATAAAAGGCGGCAGCGGCGGTATTATTCTCCTTTCCATTATAATTAGCCGCGTCTTCATACCAGCCGGCTTCTGTGGGATGCTCCTGTACCATGGCTTCGGC
>NZ_DATCVJ010000471.1:0-6576 GCF_036566945.1 Chitinophaga sp.
CGATTTTTACTTTTTTGATTAAAAGATGAAGGGAGATGACAGCGATATCCGCTTTCATCTCCCTTCATCTTTTAATCTTCCAAAATCATAAAAACAAAAATCTGGAAAATCAGTATAATCAGTATAATCCTGGGAAAGACAAAATCCGCTCCTATTGCGCCAACCGCTTGAAGAACCAAATATCCCTTAAACTGAAATTAAATACCGCATTCACATACGTTTCTTTCACCAGTGCAGTACCGGTTTGCCCACGCTGTCCTGCTTCCAGACCAATGTAATATCTTAACTGTCCGTTCTTGCTCGGTAGTGATACACCCAATGTGCCGGATACATCTTTTATTTGTGTGCTGCTCACGACCAGCGGGGTTTGATTATAGCTGAAACCCGCCTGTAATACGGTTCCTTCATAGGTTTGGTTAAAGTACTGGCGTTTCAGCGTGTATTCGATACCGGTAGAATAACGTTGTCCGTCCTGGTAGGCATAGGTAGCGCCTTTTTCATTCAGCGTGTTCCACAACTGATGTTTATAGTCAGCTACCCAGGTGATGGTACCATTGGTCAACACAATCCCGGCGCCATATTCAACTGGTAATGTGAAAGAAGAAGGGTCCTGGTCTTTGCTGTAAAGTGTGGTACCATTCTCATCTACGATATTCAGTTTTTCCTGCAGTTTCATTTTGGTCTGGAAGCGATAAGTAGCGCCCAGTCCCAGTTGCCAGTCCTTACTGATTTTGCCGGCATATTGCGCGCCCAGGGTAAAGTTGGGTTTAAAACCGTATTGATTGTGTTGTGTTTGTAAGGAATCGGAACCAACATACTCAGAGGTGTTCAGCGGGCCAAAGAGAAATGCGGTAGACACGCCCACGGAAAAGTTTTTGCTGAGCTGAAAGCCATTGGAAATATATGCCCGGTTAATACCGCCGGTACCGGTAGTGGTAGCGGTCACCGGAGCACCGGTGCCGATTACAAACTGCTGGTTATTCAACTTGTAATCTACCGTGCTGAAAGGCGTGATACCTGCGCCGATTCCCCAGAATTTAGCGGCTTTAAACCCAATGGCGAGGCGTTTAAAGTTCACATCGCCGGAGCTCTGTGAAATGCCACTGCCGCTGTAATTGATCGATTGCGCTTTCAGCGATACGTCGAACATAAAGTTTTGAGTAGGCAGGGCGCTATAGGATGCTGGATTAAGTTCATTGAGGTAGCCGGTGTGCCGACGGCCAATGCCGGTACTTCCCAGCCCGAAATTGCGGCTGTAATCCCTCGACTCCAGGTCTCCTATACCATAGGCGGAGTAAATGGAATTAAGGCCGTGTTGTGCTTTCGCTGCTGTGCTACACAACAGGAGTAGGATAAAACCACTATATAGTTTGATTCGCATGAGTATCTTTATTTATACAACAGATAGTATAACTGTATTTTAACCCTGTTTTGCAGGTTCTGCTGGTCACCAATAACTAATCTGTCCAGTGTTGTTCTGCCGTCCGTTGCACTTGGTGTCAGTAACAGTCCTCTTGAATTAAAGTCAGATACCGTTTGCTCTTTGATGACATAGTTGGTAATGTCGAAGGTATAGTTGGTATTTTCATTTAGTTTGCTATCCACGGTCAGCTGTCCATAGGTCAGTGTATCTGTTACTTCATTCAGTGTATTCACTTCACAAAGCGCTACTCTTGGAGGCAGGCGATCGTTGGTGTAGCTGCCGCTGACAGGTTTCAGGGTCAGGTACACTTTCATCACCTTAAAGAATTGCCCCAGACCCACCAGGTTTTTGATATACGGAATATCAATACGTGTAGCCACACCATTGATAGGCTGTGCAAAGCCCCGGTTGCCGGTGCTGGAAGTGGGTAATACTTTTGTTGATCCGGTGAGTGCCGCCAGTGGCGTACCGCTGCGGTCATTCACTACCCGGTTGAATTGCAGATTGGATGCCTGCATTTTAAAATCAACATACTTCACGGTGGTGATCAATTCGTTGACATGGTAGTACATGCGCATCACCAGGCTGGTATCATTGGCTGCAAAGGCAGTAACAGCCTGGGTATTAGTCCCGCCTCTTACATTCAGCCCTTTGAAGAATTCGAGCCAGGTATTGTTGGCAGTAATATCTCCGCTTTTATCACGCAGCATGGTAAACAGCTGATTGCCCAGTACGTCGGACATATGTACGGTCACCGTTTTATCCGTATTCGGGCGGATGATACCAGTGAAATTTCCAATAGGTGAGCTTTCTGTAGTAAAGTTGCTGTTGTTGTACAGATAATAAAAATTAGTAGCCGTTTGTATTTTTTGAGTCACCCGGTACACCTGTATCTCTTGCTGCTGCAGGGAATCGCCGGCTATGTATCCGTTGGGGCGCATGATGAGCACCATGGAATCATATTTGGACCCATTCACTGGAATATCTACAGCGGCAGGTTGTGCAATCTGGAAAAAGGATTGTACCGCAGTGGTACCAAACAGGGGGTCTATTCTCTTACCGGTTAGCAGTACTTCCGAGCCGGAAGTAGGCATAGAGTCCTGTTGTACTGTTTTCATCTGCACCGTCAGCGTATCAGAAAGAATGTAATCTGTCGCCTGATTATTATCTACAATATTGTTATAGGTAAATCCGGTTTTTTGGCAGGATGAAATAGCAGCCACCAGTAGTAGTGCAGGAAGGTACCTCCGTAAACTCCTGCCTGAACGCCTGAAAAATAAATGATACATGGTATTGTTCATGGTGCGCAATTTTAGACAGGATCAATACTTTCAGTTGCTTTAATATACCAATGGCCAAAATTCATCGATGAATAACGAAATATATCCTTTATGCTGCCGATAGCACCGTAACAAGCATTTCCCGCCAAAGAATCCAACTGGTAGATGAAATAACGGTATCCGTCATCTAAAATGACGGGAACAGCTATTTCCTGTTTGCCGGAATGCTCCGGCGGATAATTTTGGCTGCAGTAAAAAGAACATGCTAATGCGATATTTTAAAGGTTATAGTTTATTATTGATGGCTTCCCTGGCAGCCTGTTCGAAAAGTTCAAACACCACTACGCTGGTAGGGAATTGGATTAAACGTTCTGAATTTGAAGGTGTAGCCAGAAGTTCAGCCGCTTCTTTCGTTATTAATGATAAAGCCTATGTAGGAACCGGGTATGATGGGATTAACAGGTTACAGGATTTCTGGATGTACGATGTAGATCAGAATCAGTGGACACAAAAAACTCCATTCTCCGGCCCCGCACGCAGTAACGCTGTAGGCATGGCTATGGCCGGCAAAGGGTATGTGGGTACTGGTTATGATGGGTTGAATAAACTGAACGATTTCTATGAGTATGACCCTTCTGCCAACACCTGGACTAAAAAAGCAGATTTTGCAGGTACCGCCCGTTATGGCGCCGTTGCTTTCGCACTGAAAGATAAAGGCTATATCGCTACCGGTTATGATGGCAACTGGTTAAAGGATAATTGGCAGTACGATCCGGCTACCAATACCTGGAAACAATCACAGAGCCTGAACAGCGGTAAAAGAACCGACGCTTCTGCTTTTGTGATCGACAACAAAGCATATGTTTGTATGGGTACAGCCAATTCTTCTGCTGTAACTGACTTCTACGCATTTGATGGTGATGCACAAACCTGGACCACCCTCAATCCAATTGCCAACGTAAACGACGACAGCTTTGATGATTCCTATAACTTCGCTGGTAGCGGCTCCGCAGCCTTTGCTATGCAAGGTAAAGGGTACATCGTTTCTGGTATCAAAGGCAGCTACTCCGGTGCTGTATGGGAATACACCCCAGGTACAGATCGTTGGGTACAGAAAACAGATTTTGAAGGTGCTGCCCGTACTGGCGCTACCGGATTTACTGTGAAAAATCGTGGCTTCGTTGTACTGGGCGCAAGCTCCAGCCTGAACCTCGATGATATGTGGGAATTTGATCCAACTGCAGAGTATAACAAAAATGACTAAGCGTAATATTATTATCGTTGCCGGTATAGTGGTGATAGCCCTGGCTTTCTTCGCCTGGAGATCCAGCCACAACGCATCGCAGAAGGGCGGTTCCGACATGCTCGCGGTCGCGGTGGAGCCCTTTGAAATTCACAATGGATGGGGATATCGGGTGAATGTAGACGGACATACCTACATCTACCAGGATATCATACCAGGTGTTCCCGGTAACCGTGTTTTTCGCAGCCGCGAAAACGCCCTGCGGGTAGGAAATGTGGTGATGGATAAGTTAACACATCATAAGATCCCTTCCATGTCACAACAGGAATTGATCAATATGAAAATTACCGAAGCGGAATAAATTTATTCAGATATCAGATGACTTTACTGTCCGGCTATTCCTTTCTGCTACGCATTTGTACAGAATAAAATATCCGGATGGTAAAGTATTCTTATGTCCGGAATTTTAACGGGATTTTAATTTAAATATTAAATTTAACAATCCCTTATACAGGATTAACAAATTTTAACACAAGCCTAACCCTATCTGGTGTAAGTTTATCGCATCAAATAAAGTGATGCTAAATTTTAAACGGATACTCAAAAGTCGTCCCTTCCTCATCTCATTGCACGTCCTCGGATGGGCATGCTTTTTATTTTTTCCGTTTTTTATTTATCGGATTCAGATTTTACATACCGGTTTTTTTATCAAAGAATTGGTGGATAACCTGTTTTTGATTGGTATTTTTTACCTCAATATTTATGTGTTGATTCCCCGTTTTTTTAACGGGAAAAAGATTGCAATATACCTTTGCAGCATCGTTTTACTGATTGTTTTTATTACCGCACAACAAGCCACACTCAACTTTTATTTTTTTAAAAATTATGCGCATCGTCCTATGATGACTTTACGCATGGATAAAAAATTTAACAATTCAGAAGTAACATCGCCGGGCTTCCCACCGTTTCACCATCGTCGCAGAATGATGGAGATGCAGGCAGAAGAAGATGCCAGGGCAAAAGCGATTCCAGTGGCGGCAGATACGGCCATCTATGTGGATACCGTTGGACATCCCGTAACGGCCGCATTTCCAGGTATCCCTTTAATGGAACCCGATGCACCCACTATTTTGGAGTACCTCTTTTTTCCGGAAGTACTTCGCAGATCAGGTTTTTTTGCGCTCCTGATGTTGTTCATGAGCGGATTTATAAAGATTGCCCTCGAGTGGTTTAAAAGTGAAAAACAACGGGAAGAACTGAAAGTAGAGAAATTGAATGCGGAATTAAAATTTTTAAAGTCGCAGATTAATCCTCACTTCCTTTTTAACTGTCTAAATACTATTTATTCTCTGGCGCATAAACAGTCGGCGCAAACAGAACATGCCATTTTGAAACTGTCAACCATCATGCGGTACATGATTTATGAATCCAATGAAGCGAGAGTGTTGCTGTCACAGGAGTTAAAATACCTGCACGATTACATCGAAATACAAAAATTACGGTTGCCAAAAGATATAGAGATCACCTATACGGTAAGTGGAGAGGCCGGCGGTCTGCAGATAGAACCCATGTTGCTGGTTCCTTTTGTTGAAAACGCATTCAAACATGGCATCAGTTATACGGAAGATTCTTTTATAGATATAGATATAGCTACAACTGAAGATATGATCAGATTAACAGTCAAGAACAGTCACTTTAAAGAACGTGTTGCTGAACGGGGAGGAATAGGCCTGGATAATGTATTGAAACGATTGGAACTGCTCTATGAAAATGAGCATGAGATAAATATCAGGGAAACGGAAAACCAATTTATTGTTGATCTTAAAATTGTGTTGAAAAAATGATAAAGTGTATCGCAGTGGATGACGAGCCGCTGGCGCTTGAAATCATGGAAGATTACATCCGCAAGGTTCCGTTTCTGACCCTGGCGGGCAAATTTGAAAACGCAGCTACCGCCTTGCGTTTTATTCAGGATGAACCGGTAGATCTGGTATTCCTGGATATCAAAATGCCCGATATCACCGGTATTCAATTCCTTAAATCACTTAAATATCCTCCCATGGTGGTATTCACTACCGCTTACGGAGAGTATGCACTGGATGGCTTTAATCTGGATGTGGTAGACTACCTGTTGAAACCCGTACCATTTGAGCGTTTTCTGAAAGCTGCTGCCAAAGCCAGCGAAACATGGTCTGTTACCCAACAGAAAAATGTAAGCGCCGGCAATACCGCGCTGCCGCCCATGGATGCTACCTGGGTAAATGACTACATCTTCATCAAAACAGAATACAAGATCATTAAGATCAACCTGGAAGATATTCTTTTCATCGAAGCACTTAAAGACTATACGAAGATCTATACTCAGAATTTGCCCGTTCTTACACTGCGCAGCCTTAAATCGTTCGAAACACGTTTACCGGCAGACAAATTCATACGTGTACACCGCTCTTACCTGGTATCTCTCAATAAAATAAACTGCGTAGAGAAAAATACCGTGATGATCGCCAACCAGTCTATCCCCATCTCCGATGGCTACAGAGACCGGTTTTATGACGTAATTAATAGAAATTCTTAGGGGGAAATTACGAATTACGAATTACGAATTACGAATTACGGAGTTGTGGGTAGAC
>NZ_DATCVJ010000472.1:0-5094 GCF_036566945.1 Chitinophaga sp.
CATGTACCCTGGAACTTCCGGATGAAAAACGGCCACCACTTATGGGAAGAGCTCTGCTATCAATATTATACCGGTGCAGAAAGGACCCAAAAAATGCAGGATACCTGGAAAGCACTACAACCCTTTGTAGATAAACAACGATTTGAACAAGTGACGATGCTGTTGGCTATACAACACAAAGAAGCTCTCTGGTGGCGGAATGCCTGCTTATTATATTTTCAGACATTCAGCCGGATGCCTATCCCGGCACAGTATGAAAAACAAGACCACACACTGGAATATTATAAAAGTCTGCAGTTCCCATTCGCACCGGGTATCTGATTAAAAGCACATGCAACTGATGACAACGACAAAAAGAAAATTAGCGATTGTAACGGGTGGCGGTTCAGGAATTGGCCTGGCCATTGCCGAAAAATTCGTACAACAGGGAATCCGCGTAATCATTGCAGGAAGAGATCCTGACAGATTAAACGCAGCGCAACAACAACTGGGAGAATTATGTCACGCCATCCCTTGCGATGTGACGCACCTGGCTTCTATCCCCGGTTTTGTGCAAGCGATAGTGGACCAGTATGGTCCCATAGATATACTGGTGAATAATGCAGGTACCAATATGAAGAAGGATTTCACGGAGGTCACGGATGAAGAGTTTCAACAGGTTATCCTGACAAATCTGACCGCCGTTTTCACCATGAGCCGCGAGGTAGTCAAAAACATGCAACTACAGCAGGCCGGATGCATCATAAATATCAGCTCTATGGCAGCACAATATGGTATTCCTAAAGTGATTGCCTATTCCGCCAGCAAAACGGCCATTGACGGCATGACCAGAGCCATGGCGGTTGAACTGTCGCCCAAAGGCATACGGGTAAACGCGATTGCGCCGGGGTTTATTTATTCCGACATGACCGCAAAAGCATTGGATAGTGATCCGGAAAGAAAGGCCAAAGTATTTGGCAGAACTCCCATGGGAACAATGGGCCAACCCGCCGACATTGGCGAGGCAGCTTACTTCCTGACCAGCGATGCCGCAAAATTTATTACCGGCGTAGTGTTGCCGGTAGATGGAGGAAACAGTATTGGTTTTTAACCGGTAAATAAGTGGAGTTACCATATTGGCTTTTAATAACTGTTATTGGTAAATAGATCACATCGTTTTTTTTAACACCGAATAGTCCCAGAAAATCCTGACATGAAAAATTTAATCATCATTCCCCTGTTCCTGTTTTCTATATGCAGCGGGAGCGCACAACTAAAACTGCCCCACCTTATTCGCGACAGCATGATCCTGCAGAGAGATGAAAAAATAAAATTGTGGGGATGGGCATCCGCGCATGAAAAAGTACAGGTGCGCTTCAACGGTAAAGTATATAAAACCACCGCCGATGCTGGTGGCAACTGGAACGTACATTTACCACCCACCAAAGCCGGCGGCCCTTACCGCATAGATATTACAGCGGGAAATACCATCACCCTGCAGGATATCCTGTTTGGCGATGTATGGTTTTGCAGTGGTCAGTCGAACATGGTGCATCAAATGAACGTTCACGATGTTACCTATGCGCGTGATATTGCAGAAGCGAATGATCCGCAGATCAGGCAGTTCCTGGTACCTACACTTACAAGCTTCTCAGGGCCAGAGACGGACCTCCCCGCGGGATATTGGAGTCCTGCCGTTGGAGATGCGGTGCGGCCATTTTCGGCGGTGGCTTATTTCTTCGCAAAAAAAATCTACGAAAAATATAAAGTCCCCATAGGGATCATCAATGCCAGCGTAGGCGGAACCCCCATCGAAGCGTGGATGAGTGAGGAAGGCACAAAAGATTTCCCGGCGCAGCTGGCAACTATCCAAAAAAATAAAGACACGGCTTACCGCAATAGCTTGCAACAACCTGTTGCCAAATCCCAACCACCAATAGATGCCGGACGCAACGCTCACCCTGAATGGCAGGATCCCAATTATGTTCCGAAAGGATGGCATAATATTAATATCCCCGGTTACTGGGAAGACCAGGGCGTGAAGGATTTGAACGGTGTGGTATGGTACAGGCGGGAAATAGAGATCCCCGCTTCCATGGCAGGTAAACCCGCTACTGTTTTTTTAGGAAGAATTGTGGATGCAGATGAGCTTTATATCAACGGTCAACAAACAGGGAGTACCCCTTACCAATATCCTCAACGCAGATACAAAGTAAATGCAGATGTATTGAAAGCCGGCAAGAACTTATTTGTTGTTCGGGTCACCAATAACGCCGGCAAAGGCGGGTTTGTGCCGGATAAACCTTATTACATTTTTTCGGACAAGGATACAATTGATTTAAAAGGTGAGTGGCAATATAAGGTGGGTGCAGCTTTTCCGCCGGTTGCGCGCAAAGAACCGATTACGAATATGCCGCCTCAATATCAACCAGCTGCCTTGTATAATGCGATGGTGGCGCCGGAAATTAATTATACCATCAAAGGAATTTGCTGGTACCAGGGAGAGGCCAATGCCGGCCAACCTGCCGCCTACGAAAGACAATTACCGGCACTGATCAGCGACTGGAGAGCCAAATGGGCGCAAGGTCCGCTGCCTTTTCTCTATGTACAACTGCCGGGATTTATGGATTACAATTATTTACCGGCAGAAAGTAATTGGGCGCTAATGAGAGCTTCGCAACTGAAAACATTATCTGTTCCCAATACCGCCATGACGGTCGCTATTGATTTGGGTGAGTGGAATGACGTTCACCCTGACAATAAAAAAGCAGTGGGCGAACGCATGGCCCTTACCGCCATGAAAGTAGCGTACAAAGAAAATATTATCTATACAGGTCCTCTTTATCAGTCGGCTGCTGTTGCCCAAAATAAAATCATTGTCAGCTTTACCCAAACCGGCGGAGGACTGACCACCAAAGATGGTGATGCACCTGCTACCTTTGAGATTGCCGGCGCCGATAAAAAATTTGTATGGGCCAGTACAAAAATAGAAGATAACAAGGTAGTCGTATGGAGCGATGAGATCAGCCATCCGCTCTACATACGTTATGCCTGGTCCGACAACCCGGTCAATCCCAACTTATGTAACCAGGAACAATTACCGGCTTCCCCTTTCAGAACGGACGAATAAAAAACCAAACTACATAAAAGAAGCCTTACACTTTGCGGTGTAAGGCTTCTTTTATCTATCAGGATCTTAAAGATCGTAAAGCGATTATTTCTTTACGGCTTTCAGACTGAAACCAATTTCAACATCTTTGCTGATCATCCAGTTTTCAGCGCTACCTTCTGTTTTGTAGCTGATACCCCAGGAAGATCTGTCGATTACAAATTTTGCATTTGCAGTAACGTCGTTTCCATTAACAGTGATTTGTGCAGGGAAAGTGATGTTCAGGGTACTATCTTTCAGGGTCAGGTTGCCGCTGATAAGATTGGTAGCACCTGGGAGCAGGCTTTTCTGCTTAGTGCTGTCGTAAGGAGCCACCGCAGTGATTACAAATTTAGCGGTTGGGTGCTTAGCCACGTCAAAGAAGTCAGCACTTTTCAGGTGACCATCCAGATCTGTGGATTTCTTTTCTGGCTCAGTAACAGAAGACGGATCTGTTGTGAGGGTGTTCATGTTTACGTCGAAGCTACCACCGGTAACTGTTCCGTTTTCAACATTGAGACTACCATCCGCTACTTTAATAACACCAAAGCGTGGCGCAAATCCACCTTTGTGAGTGGCACGCCATTGAACAGCAGTAGTGGTAGTGTCAATTGCATACGCTGCGCCCGCGGCTACAGCGGCTTCTTTCTTTTCTTCGGTCTTCGCCTGATCGGTCGAAGCACCGCCACATGCTGCCAGAGTGGCCAGCAAGATAAAAGCAGGTACTGTTTGCTTCATAAAGTCCAATTAGATGTTATTTATAAGTCCACGAAATTAGACAATTAGGTCTATTCAACGACGCAACACATCGAAATATGTCAATATTATAACAATTCATGTATATACATATAACGTCGAAACACCTAATAATGGGTTGCCCCTTAGAGCATGATGACCGAGTTAATAGTGGATACCTCTTTATAATAGGCAATTACTTCTTCTTCATCCTGCACCTGTACCTGCACCGTAAATGACTTATACTTCCCGGTAGCTGAATTATTTTCTGTAATGGTAGCCGGGGCATTGGCAAACATAGCTTTCAACTCTGCGATCTTATCCTCATCTGCCTTAATAATAAACTTAAAAGTATATTCAGTAGGGAATACCATTGACTGCTGTAACAACGAACGAAAATTTTCATACGGATCTTCGCTTAAGCCGGCATTTGCATTTTCACCTGTAGACATATTATGCTATTTATCATTTTTATCCTCTAAAATAATCCTGCAAAATACGTCTTTTTTTCCGGCAAAATAAGTCAGCAACCATCCCCTTCCTTCAATACAGGCACTGGTTGCGGTTTAAAAAGAAAATTCAATAAATTGGGTTGAAGCGTCGTTAGGCGATAGGGTCTGGCAGTACTGGCTTCTTTTGCCGGGGCATGTTTGCTTTTATCGGTTGCTGGTGTAATTGAATCCATAGCGGCGCTGTTTTGTGTTTGATGAGTGGTGTTATCTGCCAGGCGCTGTGCATTTGAAGAACTGGTAAATAATAACGGGAGCAAACAAATTGCCATAATGCTACCCAGCAACATCAGTTTCTCTGCAAGATTAAGATGGCGGTTCTCGTTGCTTACTATTCTTCTCACCCGATCCAGTAAAGTATGCTGCTTGCCGGGAAAAGCCATGGCCATACCAATGCTGTTGTCATTTATATAATGCTGTTGAAAAGCGACCAATGCACTGATGTAAACCTTCCTGGAACTGGGGCCTGCTACCACCATATCATCGCAACAATTTTCTCTTTCCGCACGGATCAGGGAAGACAACCACAGTACCGCCGGATTAAAGAAAAACAATGTTTCTGCAAAGCTTTGCAGCAGGTTTACGAAATAATCATTCCTTCTGATATGCGCCAGTTCATGCAACAGGATCGCTTCCACCTGGTCGGCCGACAACTTTGTCAACATGCCCAACGGCACCAGGATAACGGGTTTTAACGTACCAATAGCGGCAGGCACCTTTACC
>NZ_DATCVJ010000473.1:0-5092 GCF_036566945.1 Chitinophaga sp.
TACCCACAAATCCGTAATTCGTAATTCGTAATTCGTAATTCATTCAAATCACCAGCCAATCCCGTAATCCTCTCCGTGATTACTGCTGCCACCCCATAAACTACCATGTACCCGATCTATATAAATCGCATTTACAGGCCCGCTGGTGCGTTCTCCGAAGCTAAGATGATAACCCATCTGCTCCAGGGCATTGCGCGTTTTTTCTGTGGTGTTATTATTGAGAAGAATACTGCCCGGACGGGGTTCTCTGTCTTTCATAGTAGTGCCGCCCAGTGATAACCATAACTGGTTGGTATTAATATTCGCCGCCTCTGTAGCCTGTTGTACCGTCATACCAAATTCTACTACATTGAGGAAAAACTGTAACAGGTTCTGATCCTGTGTATCGCCACCCTGTACGCCAAAGCAAAGAAAAGGCTTCCCTTCTTTCAATGCCATGGAAGGAGTGAGGGTAACCCGTGGCCGTTTTCCCGGGGCAATCACATTGAACGGACAAAGCGCAGAATCCAGCACAAAACTTTGTGCACGCTGACTCATACCTATACCGGTGTTGCCGGCAATGCAGGCGGGCAGCCATCCACCGCTGGGGGTAATAGATACCACCCATCCGTCTTTGTCTGCTGCTTCCACGCTGGTAGTACCTCTCCAGAGCCGGTCCATATAGGCGCTGTCGGTGGTATTGGCAGCATATAAATGCGAGAGATCTGTAGCTGGTAAAAACGTAGTGGCGTCATGTTTAGGTACAAAACCTCCCGGCTTGCGACCGCTGCTGGTATCTGTGAGCTGTTGGCGCTCCTGCAGGAAGTGCAGGTAGGGATTGGTTTTGCCCATATAAGGATAAGGATCGCCGGGACCCGCCGCCGCATCATTTTGCGCAAGATTAATTTGTTTGGCCCTCGCCTTTGCATAGTCCTTGCTCAACAATCCTTTGATAGCCGGGTTGGTATTAAAAGCAGGATCACCATAATAAAAATCACGGTCGGCAAAGGTGAGGTTCATCGTTTGATACAGCGTATGAATATAGTTGGTGGAATTATATCCCATCGCTTTCAGGTCAAAGTTTTCCAGGATATTCAGACTTTGCAGCAGCATAGGCCCTTGCGTCCATTCCTGGAGTTTATATACTTCAATGCCTTTGTAGTTTACGTGCAACGGTTCTTCTTCTACCGGCTTCCATTTTGCCAGGTCTTCCATGGTAATCAAACCGCCTTGTTCCTGGCAGCCGCGTACAAATTCTTTGGCAATATCACCTTGGTAGAAGCGGTTGTAGGCGGCCATGATGGCTTCTTTACGGCTCTTGTGTTTGCGCAGTGCTTCCTGTTCTGCTTCCACCATTTTGGTAAGTGTGGCCAGCAGGTCTTTTTGCACAAAAATTTCACCTGCTTCGGGGGCTTCTCTTTTTTCACCGGGATGGGTAAGGAAGACAGCCTTGCTATAGGGCCATTCTTTAATATATTTTTTACCGCGTTCTATACTGTTGGCGGTTTGTGCTTCTATAGGATAGCCAGCAGCCATTTCCATGGCGGGGGCCAGTACTTCTTTTAAAGACAGGGTACCGTATTCCGCCAGCATATAACAAAGTCCTCCTGCGGTTCCGGGCGTAACAGCGGCCAGCGGACCATATTCCGGAGGAAAGTCATAACCTTTGCCTTTATAAAAAGCAGGGGTGGCGCCGGTGGGGGCTACACCCAGGGCATTGATGGCGATCACTTTGCCGGTCCTGGGATTATAGATGAGGGCTTGTGTTTCGCCGCCCCAGCTCAGTACATCCCACATGGTGCAGGTGGCCGCCAGCATAGCACAGGCGGCATCTACTGCATTGCCATTTTTCTGGAAGATCATGGCGCCGGCAGTAGCAGCCAGGGGTTTACCGGTAACGGCCATCCAGTTTTTACCATGCAGGGGTGGCTTCTGTGTTTGCTGGGCCTGCATGGCGGAACAAATACCGCATAGCAATGCGAGAAAAAGTAAGCGTTTCATGGGGCTAATTTAAAGCATTATTTTTACCGTTACCAGTAACTGCCCGGTATGTCGCATCGTATGTTCTGCTGCATGAAAGAGTAATCCCAATACGGTAGAGGGCAGCTGTTTCCTGCCTACACCCCGGAACGCAGTGAGGGTATCTTCCGGGGTAGCAGATAATTGCATTAACGCCTGGTGCGTCTGCGTATTAAAAAGTTCCAGTAATTCGGAAAGCGATTTGCCCGGATTACCTTCTTCGCGGAGATAGGTCAGTTGTTCGGGCGTGAGCGCTTCCGCCCGGGCGTAGGTCAGCAGCCGGTCCAGCACACCGCTGATATGTTGCAGATGAAAGCCCGGAGAGGCAACCCCCGCCGGTCTTTCCCATAATCGCGCTTCCGGAAAATCCTGCATTAAATTGTTTACTTCCAGGTTCGCCTGCAATAATGCATGGGCGACAGGCTGGAGTAATGCCGGTATATTATCTACCGGCCCGCTCATCCAGTATTCGGTGGCCATAGTTGTTGTTTATACTGCTACTGCATCATATACTACTACTTTCTCCCACA
Source organism: Chitinophaga sp. (assembly GCF_036566945.1). GTDB lineage: Bacteria > Bacteroidota > Bacteroidia > Chitinophagales > Chitinophagaceae > Chitinophaga. Next base: position 2,529 of record NZ_DATCVJ010000473.1, read on the forward strand.
GGTGGCTACAGTTTTTAATAAACTCCAGGTGAACAGGATGGTCCTGGTAAGTCGCCTGTCCGGCCAGATCACTGAAGAAGATGAGCTCAGATACTGCCCAGCTGGTATCCACTACGTCGCGTTTTTCCGTACTCGCTACCACGCCTACACGCAGGTCACGCACGGTTTCAATTTTAACCAGGGTTTTTACACCGGCGATCAGCTTGTCTCGGTCTTCTTTTGAATCCGGGTTCTTCAGCCAGAAGAACACATGATGTACAATCGGGTATTTCTTTTCCATATTTGTTGCGGGTATTGCTGCTGCAGCGGCAGTGCCGGCGGCCAGCGCTGCGGCGGTTCCTACAAATGTTCTTCTGTTGGTAGTGCTCATAATTGCCGGGTTGAGGCGATGAAAATAATAAAGATCTGCGATTTATTATATCTTTCATACCGTATTCAGGTACTTTCATCCCATTTTAGATCGCTGCAAGACCGCAATTGCTAATATTGCTGTAAATATTGCTCCCTTATGAATCAATTTAAGAAAATTGAATTCGGCATCGTCACCGGTATTTTTTTATTGCTCTTGTTCTCAGTGTTGTATCCCAGCCTGATCTATAATGTATTTGAGCTGCAGGATATCTACGGAGTCAAGTTCGCCCGGTATCACCAGGTATTTGATTATTATATCCATTATTTATTGCCCATTATGGGGCAGATGGCCGTGGTGTATGTGTCCTTTCTGTTGGTGAACTTTGTCATCGTACCTGAATTTTTAGAAAAGGAACGTTGGATAAATGGGGTATTGCTGCTGATACCATTAGTGGTATTATATTTCTTAATCACCATCGTATGTAACTCTTACTACAATGGTTACCTGTTTGGGGTATATGATACGGTACGGGGTGCGCATATGCATTTTGTGAAGTCGGCGTTCATTATCACGGTTTTTTCCTCGCTCGTGTATGTCGTTTATTATTTTCTCAAAAAAGCATTTTACGATACGCTCTACACCCGCTTTAACAGCGATTATGCCTTCCGGCAGATGATGATGGAAATCTTCTGGGCCAGTAGTTTATTCGCCGTGTTGTTCTGCCTGTCGTTCGCTGATTCGCGGGATCTGGCGCTAATGATCTTTTTCTTTGGTCCTTCGCAGATTGGGGTCTTCTTCATATTACGTTATAAAGTATTTCCGGATTTTGAAGACGTGCATCATAGTAAAGGGTTACTTATCAGAGATATAGCCATTACTGTTATTGGCTGTAACCTGCTGATGGCTTTGGTGACGAGGGCCATTGGCCACCGTCACGGCGAATGGTTTGCTGCCATCGGCGCCATCGGTGTTTGGGCCTCGCTGATGGGAGTAACGCCTATCTGCTGGTTCCTGTTCAGGTCCCGCAAAAAACAGCAGCAAACCGTGGTAACCCTCAAAAAAGCGTTGGGCCGCTCTGCTGCTGACCTGGACTTTTTACGCTCCCAGATCAACCCGCATTTTTTATTCAATGCCCTCAATACCCTCTATGGTACTGCTTTGCAGGAGGAAGCTGCCCGCACCAGCGAAGGTATCCAGAAGCTGGGCGATATGATGCGCTTTATGCTGCATGATAATCACCAGGAAAAAATACCACTGGATAAGGAAGTCGCCTATTTACAAAATTACATTGCCTTACAACGACTGCGCGTATTATCATCTCCTGATATTTTAATAGAAGTAAATATAGATGAAAGTCAGTGCCAGCACGAAATAGCGCCGATGTTGCTGATTCCTTTTGTGGAAAATGCGTTTAAACACGGGATTAGCTTAAGACATCGCTCCCGTATTGTGATTTCCCTGAGCTGTACCGCAGAACAAATTTTCTTCGATGTGTATAACAGCGTGCACCCCCGCCCGGAAAATGATCCGGAACGCGAAGGAATGGGCATAGGCTTGAACAATGTAAAAGAGAGATTAGCGTTATTATATCCACAGCGACATGAATTGAGTATACGCCAAACCGCCTCGGAATTTTTTATCCACCTTACCATCGATGTTAATAAATAAAAAGATGAAGAAAGAAGAAGAAATCACCGCACCTGCGCCGGATGGCATGACCCGCTTTTTATGGTGGCTGGCCGCTGCGGATGCGGATATTTTAAAGGACTGCAGAACGGAAAAAGAAAGATATCGCATTATTGGTATATCGGTATTGGTTACCTGGATGTTTGCAACGCTGGCCTGGGGATATTTTTTCTCCACCATCGTAAATGACGATATGGTGGTAGTCGGACTGGCCCTGTTTTTTGGCTTCGCTATTTTATCAGTCGATCGTACCCTCATTGCCGCCATGACACGCACTAACGGCGGCATAAAAGTAATGCCGGTTATTTTTCGTTTAGTCCTTGCCGTTACTATCGGCTTGTTTATATCACAACCCGTAGTATTAATGTTATTTAAGAAAGACATTGATGCGCAACTGGAACTGAGTAAACAAACCAAGCTCGATGCATACCGGGATCAACTGGTAAAGCTCAATGCCGGACAGATGGCCACATTGCAGCAATCCATGGACCAGGGCAAAGCGCAACTGGCACAGAAAGCAGCCGAA
>NZ_DATCVJ010000474.1:0-2476 GCF_036566945.1 Chitinophaga sp.
CCTGCCTGCACCTGTGCTTCTCCAACCCAACTGGGTCGTTGTCTGGCTCCAGTCGTTATAGATGATGGTGCCTTTGGGCTTCGTCTCTGTTGGTATTACAGCAGCATAGGATAAATTGGGATCTATTCCAATCTCATCGAGGCCGGTATAAGCGGTGATCTGTTTATAATCCAGGGTACCGATGGAGAAAGATCTGATACGCAAACTGGCGGTGCCACCGGCGAGTATGACTCTGACAAAGGCTACATTATCTGCTACCGTAAAGGTGGTCGCATATTCTGTATCCGTTGTACTGCTATAGCAACCACCAAACTGTGTGGCGTTGATGGAGTTTAACTGAGTGGAGAACAGATTCTCATTTAATACCGGAGGAATGATCGCTTTGCTGCTATTATAACAAACAATGAATACCCTGCCGCTAAATCCGGAAACAAAGTTTCTCCTGACAATAAATTTTTTAACCATTTCAGTATTCACAAAAACGCCTATCCCAGTATTCCCGGATATTTCCACGTAGCTTTCAGCAACTGCTGCAACAAGCCGGGCCGGGAGTTTATCTCCATTCGCCATATTGGCGCAATGTAATCCCCTGAAGAAATAATCGGTAGCGTTGTATTTGTTGACATACTTTGGTATAAAAGGCGACTGCCAACAGCTTTGATTCTGGATGGTGTCATTATAATAATTGGGGTAATTAGCCACCCGGTTATTACGACTACTACTGGCATCTTCGATCTGATCATCGGCATCATTGACTTGCGCAGCGGGCAGATTACTATAACCGATATAGAGGCTGTTTTGTCTGCAATCTGCCCCGACAATTTTCAGGGAACAAATGCCGCTGTCCTCATTCCTCGCATCCCAGAACCTGTTATTGACACCTCTTTCGATGACTACCGCCCGGCATTCTGCATCACCAACGAGATTGGTAGCACTGAGTTCGAAACTGGGTTTATAAAACACATTGTTGTCAGGCAGATGGTTGGTTATTCCCACCAGTGAAATGCGGACACCATACCTGGATTTCGTAGACAGTTCATCAGTTGGTTTGCTGGATCTTACCGTAAATCTACCAGCGGTAAACACATTTTCATTACAAAAGCCGCCTTTAAGAGGATCAGTAACGCCTGCATTAGTTGCTGCCTGCAATTCCAGTTGTACTTTGGCATCCTGCAGGGTACCTATATTTACCCTGTTGTAAGCGCACCCTTGACTACCGTAAAAGAGCACATTGATGGTAAATGAGCTGATGTACTCCAGGGTTACATCGGAGCTGAGGAGGTTAACGAGTTTCACACCCACACAGCTTTCATTGGCCCAATTTGACATGGAAGTCTTGCTAATACGGAGTTGCAATTTCACCGCCGCATTGTTGACGTCATTACTACCGATGATCATGCCCGGCAAGGTATCTGTAGCGTCGTTAAAGGCAATAGGCGCCTCCATGTTCACATTTACACCTGCATCAATGGTTAAAGTGTTACTGAGCAGGTATCTGTCTCCTATTGGGAAATACAGCGTAGGCTTATTACCAAAATAGGAGCTGTCTGAAGGAACGGCATAGGCATTGGCCGCGTCCACCGCATGCTGCAACTGAGCAGTACAATCAATTCCGTTCCCAAATGCACCAAACCATTTCACATTGATGATGTTGCCATCTATGTTTCTGATCCAGCGACCCGGGTCTACATTATCTACTTTAAAAACAATACCGCCATCTGGCTCCTTGTCGCAAGTTGTACTCCAGTAAAATACGCCGCCGCCGCCATCTCCTGGTTTGGCGTAACCTAATATCTGGCATAGCTCGTTGTCGGCGGTGCCTTGGTTTGTCTTAAATGATGCTACACTTGGAAATGTCATCTTCTCTTTTTTAGGGTTTTCAATAAAAATATGGTCGGCAATAAAGATGCGGTAGCCTGACGCATTCTATTTGCGTGGCAAACTTTTCTATGGTTGTTAAGCAGTAATTTCTACGAGATAAAAAATTACCAATCATCCGACCTGGGTTCATCTCTCCCGGGTGCGACTGCTGATGCCCCGCCTCTGGGTTTTAGCCAGGCAGCGACTTTCCCGGCAGTAGCCCCTTGTTTCTGCAATGATTTAAATATAAATTAAGCAATTGCTGGTATTATTTTACCCACAGCAACAATTTGCTGCCGGCCAATATCATTTATTCTATAACTTCCTATCTCTGCCTAAAAAAAAACAGGTCGATGATACAACCTACAAGTCCGGCATTCAGGCGGTATGCGGGTAGCATAGCATTCGCGTTATCAACCATCACTGTACAACCAATCCCTTGGTTGAAAGGCATGGTGACATTACTGTCAAATAGAAAGACAAAGCACATGACATGAACAGGAAAACTAAACGATCACCTTTAAAAAAAGCACGTTATTATTTTTTTGCATAATTGATGCAATCGTTTGCATCTCACTATCACTTTTAGAAAACACGTTATTATTTTTCGCATTGT
>NZ_DATCVJ010000475.1:0-1895 GCF_036566945.1 Chitinophaga sp.
TTGCAGTAAAAAAATTACTGTAATGGCAACCTGCGCTCCGGCTTTTCCTCCATTCCAAAAAATGCCCTTTTTGCAACGCCTCCCCTTTTAGCACCAGCAAGTTGTAAATTCTTTCAACATTATTTTTATCAAAAGTATTGATTTTTTCAGACATAAAGCCCTATATTTCCTGGACCCGCTAAATCTCGGGGCTTATTTTGTTCAGACAAGAGCGATAAAAAATTTTGGATTTTACAGACGTTCCAAATGCTGCATTGTTTGCAGTCGCTAAAGGCATTACCTGCACAGCCCTCAGACCTGTATTCAACGCCGTCGGCGACGACGAAGTACGATCAGACCGCTCCTCGACTTCATGTCGGCCGAAATCGCCAGTGGTTACGGCGCACTCTCTGCGCTAGTTATGCAAGCCCCCCTTCTCCACTCTTCGCTCAAATGATACAATTTAGTGTATCTCGATACCAATAGGAACAAACGGATGTACCTTGGCGAACTGCTAGACTTAACCAACCTGATGCTGTCAATCCTAGGAGCGTTTGCGACACTATTTATCGCTTACCAACTCTCTATCATCGCCCGCGCTTACCAGCACGAACTACGGGCGAAAACAATGGAACGGACTCTAAAGGCGGTTCAGCTTCCTGAACACGTAACGCGGACGATGTCGGAGGTAATTCATTGGCAATATACGGGAAGATCATTTTCCGACCTCAACGAGTCTGAAATAGAGAACGTATACGCCACGTTAAATTTTTTGGAAACCCTGGCAACTGGCATACGAGCGGGCATATATGATGAAGACATATCTTACGTTCGTCTGAGCGATGGAATATCTCTCTTTTATCCCGCCATCCAGCGCTTCATCTACGAGTCTCGCAGCAGCTACATTGCCTCAAGCCTATATCTCCAGCTGGAACGACTCGCGCGAGATTGGAGCGAAAAAGAGGGTCTGCGCTACCGCCTGCCAACTGAGGGGGATGGCAAATGAAAACCCCGTTCGAAATAATAACGGACCATTGCAAAGCAAATCAGAAAAACACATGCATCCGAGATTTGGCGTACAGCATCTATCGACAACAATTTGAATCACTAACGAGGGATGCCAGCCTCGATTCAAATGCTATACAGGCGACGTTACTCTCTGCAGGAAACCTCAATGCTCATGTTCGCTCCGCTGAGGATTCACTGCGAACTCAATTTGATGAAGATCTAAAACCCATAAAGGCCAAGGCTAAGAGAGAATCCTTTCTCTTTTCGGTGTCGGCCGGGGTGATTGGCAATCTGGCATACTCCCTCGTCTTAATCCTGGTCTTTATCATTGCCAAGGATCAGCTCACATCCTGGTTAACAGGACTTTTACCTCCAAAGCAGTAGCAATACTAAGCTGAGTGATATTTTTAGCTCAGCTTAGTGGTAACTACGACCGGATTTCCCACCCCAATTTTTTCCGGATATCAAACAATCCGGTCTTTCGTAGCGCCTACTACAATCCTCGCATCATTCAGAGCGCACTCGATTTTGATTAATGCCTCGCACTTCTCTGCGCAAGCTAGACGGCGATACGCTTGAAGAACATCATGTAGCGCTGACGTCGGCACGTCGAACCGATCCGATAGATCTCGAATCCGCGGCCTGCCTCTCAGCATCCGGCAAACAAGCATATCGGTCACTAGGCGTTCCCTGCCCTCGCCTACCGGGTTTAGCCACTCAGACACCTTGCGTGCGCTCTCGGCGCCCTCCAGCCCGGTCGCATGCTGCGCGCGCAGTAGGTGGAAGCCGATGCTGTTACCCAGCGTGCGCTCCATCAGCTTGACGATGAACACCGCCTGCGCGTGCCAATCATGCGGCGACAGCCCTGACAGCGCCTTGCGGTCGTAGGTCGCGTCGAAACGCTCCCG
>NZ_DATCVJ010000476.1:0-25581 GCF_036566945.1 Chitinophaga sp.
TTTTTGGATAAATCATCCATGTTTAACAAAATCCCCCGAAAAAATAATCGCTCCTCCTACATTTATTAACCTGGGTGCATGAACAGGAAAGATCAATCATAGATTTTTGTGTTGTTAAATAATGATGCAAATATGAACACACAAATCTTATTACAAATTTCTCTGATCTTTCATCTGACAGGATTAACCTTAATGGCCGGCACCACCGTGGTAGATTTTATGACCTTCAACACCTTCTCCAGACGCCTGGAAGCGGACAAAGCATCGCCTGTACATTTGCTGGAACTCATGGCAAAACTCTCCATGCTCATGGGTATAGGAGCAGCACTCCTCATCACGTCGGGCATCGGGTTAATGTTTTGCACCGCCGGCGTATATGCGCACATGATCTGGTTCAAAATAAAAATGATGATCCTCCTTTTACTTGTGCTGAATGGCTTTTTAGTAAAGGCAAGGCAGGAATCAAAACTAAATAAACACATCGCCGGAAACACGATATCGCTATCTGAACCCGTAAAAAGTGCCATGCTGCGGCTGAAGATATTCTACCTGGTACAGATAGCAGGATTTTTGATGATTATTACACTGGCGGTTTTCAAATTCAACTAAACACCTACATCATATGGAGAAAACCTCCTGGTTGTTTAAACATACTGCAACAACCACTCCCTTGCTTCGGCATCATTCGTAAATGACTTCATCGGAATAGGGGGTGTTTTTAGTTTGAATAAAATATTCATGATCAGTTTAGACAAACCAGGTTTTGACACCATCGCCATCGCCGTATATACATTTGGCAATTGTTCCGTTGAAAATTTCCGGGTGGCTTTATCAGGTACAGGAGAATTAGTAAGATAAATCAACAACGGTACTTTTTTATTCCCGGTGATCTGTTTTACCAATGCAATGTTATTTGAAATATTTTCCACTGTTCTCAAAATACTTTTTGAGTAGGAATATAAAATACCGGTATTATCAAAGTAATAATCCGCTATTTCCCCTTTAATCAGTTCAACGTTGTTTGGTACATGCATTCAAATCGAATTTAATGAGTGACTACAAATGTACATTAAATCCGTTAGCGGACACACTCTTTAGCGAGCGCTCTCCGGGCCAGTATTGCGGCCTTGCAGGAACATAGTTACCCATTTTGTGTATTCCTTCACACAAAAACAGGCGTCAAAAATCACTATCACAGATTATATAACAGCGTGAGCCTATATACCCCTTCTGGTACGCTAATTGCATTTTCAGGGTTGATCATTATTGAATAACCAAAAAAGTATTTTTATGAAATCGATGCTTAAAATTATTGGCGTATTGCTTTTATCAGTTGTGCTGTTTGCCGCTTGTAGTAAAAGCACCGATCCTGCAGACACGGACATTTTTGCCGGTACTTTCAAAGGTAAAGTAGGATATATCGATGGCGATAAAAACATCAGCCAGGCCAGTGGTAGTGTTTTCGTTACCAAAGTAGGCACCCGTTACGACTTTAAATTTTCGGATGCTATTCCTGCCCTTACAGGTGTGGAGTTTGAAAAGAAAGATGATAACTCCCTCGTAAGCGTGGGATCTTCCGGCACTGGTCTTATCACCATCAGCAAAGATAAACTGGTGATAAATTTTACAAGAGATAGCAAAGCATGGACAGCAGATTGTAACAGATAACCAATAGCTAATTAAAACGTCGCCTTCTAATCGCAGGATTAGAAGGCGACGTTTTATTGTAAATGTTAGTAAATCTCCAGAATAACAGTTTCCTTTTTATTAAACAGGAAACTGTCGCCCGTTTTTTTATCCAGTAATAATTTTGCCAGCGGGGTATAGGGAGATAGAAAAAAGACGGGCTGCCCATCTATCAGCTGTTTTCCCAGTCCTGCTCCAATAAAAAAAGCTTGTTCCGCACAGCGTACAAAAGCACCTGATTGCGCCGTGGTATAAATAGCATCTGTATTTACCTCCTGTAACCTCGCCAGCTCCTTTATATTCTCTGCCTGTTGCCGGGCATACATATTTTTTTCAAGATGCCCCATCGCTCTTCCTGTTTCATATTTATCACCGGCCGAACTTTTGCCTTCACTATTAGCTGCCTCCTGCGCATTGTCAATAGCCGATTTCGCCATGGCAATCCGCTCTGCGATGAGTAGCTTCCCTGCTTGTTTTAAACCGGTTTTAAAGGCGATCCTTTCCTGACTTGTCATAAACGATTGATTGTATCGCCGTCAAAGTAAGGATTTTTTGCGGGAACTATCTGAATTACAGGGAAGCCTTCAAACGCACTGCTTTGAAGGCTTTCCATTCTTTTTCGCTTAGTGTTTGAAAATATCTGCCAGGTTCTGCTGCGGTTTCAGGGATATAGCAGCCCCCATCGCTTGCCAGCCAATAAATAAACTTTGCACCTTTCCTGCTGTGGTCCAGGCATAAGGTAATTCCACATTGATCTCATTTTCTTCTCCTTTAACAGATGCGTAATAAGTGGCTACACCTGCTTTTCTGATACGTACGAAAGGCTGAAACTCAGATGCAGGATGGTGTTTGGGTAATTCCGGCAGTTCTTTTAAGACAATATAATCTGACCACTTTCCCGGTTGAATATTGGTCGCCAGCGGAATAAAAGTAGTATCTACTATTACTAATGGATTGGTCAAACTTTCATCAAAATAATACTCCACCACCTCTACTACCACATCTACAGCACCGGCGCCTTTGGGAAAGTCGAAATAAAAATTAGCTAAGTACTCGTTCCCCTGTGGCGTTGGATAGGTATAAGTATGATTCATCTTTATGCCATCAAAATAGAATATGGGAACTTTACTGGTGTCATTACCGATATCAAATTTCTGCTGATAAACGGTTTCCCCATTGCTTTTCCTCCTCAGCTCCATGGTAATTTCATTTTTCTCAAACGCAATTTTACTTGCCTGATCGCTCAAACTTATGCTGCCATATAATTCGCGCACTTTCACACCGTCAAAATACTGTTCAAGTGGTTCGCCCAGTATGAATCCATCCATGCTAAACGGCATGGTCTTCAGAACAGGTGGTACAACTAATTCCCCTTCCTTTCCACACGCCGCCACCAGGCATAAAAGCAAGGGTACCATCAGGTAAAATATATTCGTTCTCCTTTTCATGATTTTTTGTTTTAGCGCACTAGAAATTATAAGAAATGGCGAGGCTGAAGGTGCGGCCCACGTAACGGGTCAATGTTTTTCGATCTCCAATTTGTTTATTGGTGGTTTTATCTATATACCCTTCCTCAAACTTTTCCGAGAAACCCTCTTTGTACTGATAGGCATCATTCCATTCCGCATATGTCGGAGGCCTGTTGGCTTTATACTCAAACGTGGAGTTATCGTTAATAAAGAAACGATGAGGGGCATCCATCAGATTACTCATATTGAGTTTGGCTTCCATTTTACCTTTGAGGAGTTTGTAACTTATCTGGGCATCCATTTGCCCGCGCGGTCTTTCGTACTCTATAAAATCAGGATCGCTGCCGGTAACAAAAGTTTTGTATCCCATGTAATTATACACCAGGTTTAATCCCAGGCGATTGCCCGTATATTGTATGCCGGCATTGTACAATAAAGGCACCTGTCCGTATAAAGCACGGGGATATTTCAGGTAACTGTACACAACAGAATCCTTTCCATTTACATCTACAAACATCTCTTTGTTCCGGGCTCTCACCTGAGATTTTTGTAAAGTAAGATTGCCGCTCAGGTATATATTTTCAAGCAGATTTGAACCCGCATAAATAAACCCCAGGTTTTTACGCACTTCAAATTCCCAGCCCTTTACTTTCGCCCAGTCAGAGTTGGTAATAAGGATATCGGGCTTGCCGGTATTCGCCTGGTCATAGGCATAATATTCAGCTGGTTTATCAAAATATTTATAAAAATATCCAACAGATATTATTTCTCCGGCTCCCGGAAACCATTCCAATTTGGCATCATAGTTTTTGATCACCGTACTGATAACGCCCCGGCTTCTCAAAATCGTACCATAAGTGGGGTTGTAACGCGAAAACCTGGAGTTTTCCATCAGCCCGGGACGCACTACACTCTCTGCATAGGAGGCCCGCACATTAAAGTTTTTAACCGGTGTGTAGGTGATGTTAACCGAAGGGAGAAAGTAAGTTCTTATGGAATCATCCAGGTACAATTTGATGCTCCTGTCTTCCCCTCTGCTGGCGCCATTTTTTATAGTATCCAATCTAAAATAGTCTGCCCGTACACCCCATACCACCCGCAGGTTGGGTAACAGTTTACTGTCGAACATCACAAACGCACCTTTGTTGACGCTCTTTCCTTCAAAGGAGTTCAATGAAAAATCTCCGGGGAAATAAAACAAGTCCTTTGCAGGCTGCTCCATGCTCATATAATCGCCCCACTGCTGTATTGGAATACCGGGATAAGGATTATTAAAAACATCTTTTGTCACGATAGGCAATACCGTCCAGTCGTACCAGGCATGTTTATCCAGGTAATTGACGCCTGTTTTAAACGTATGCGTTGTTTTTCCCAGTTTAACATCCATCGCTGCGCTAATATCACCCGCCAGATTCCGTTCCCGGTAGCTATATTGATCCCGGTGTATCGCGCCCCATCCAGGATCAGTGCCTTGTCCGGGTGCGTATTCAAACAAGGGGGCTTTATTAGCAATCTCCCGGCTTCTTAATCCGGCTGAAACTGCATCCTGTTCTAACGTTTTTAAATGAGCCCGGGAAACATTCCAGACTAGCTTTACACGACCCAACTGGTGGGTACCACTTAATTTGTTTTGCAACAAATCACTGAACTTGGGCCGGTCGTCTTCCTGTATGAAAGGGAATTTATTGGTATCCTCGTTTTTAGGATCTTCATAACTCCAGCCCTTAATGCGGCTAAACCGGTCGTCATAGATATGCGTGTATAAATTATAGCTGCTGATCTGATGTTTTTCCGTTTTGAAACCTCCATTCAGTAAGGTACCGATGGTAGTATTAAAGCCATACATGTTACCGGTGTTTACGTCTGAGCTATCTCCGGTGACGGTGGCTCTGCGACTCCAGCTGCCACGTCTCATGTCAGCAATGTAGTCGTTGCTTTGCGTGTTCCGGTAACTAGCGGAACCAACGAAACCCAGTTTGCGTTCTTTGGTATTGCTGAGTGAATAAGATCTCCCTATACTGAACTGATAATTTTGCGAAGGCATTGCTTTATAGGTGCGGGTCCCTAGTCTTTCTGTGCCACCAATACGTTTGTTTTGTTCCCCTATCTGCGGCGCCTTAATTTCATTTTGAGATTCTTGTCCATTCGGATTGTATTTATTACTCAGATCGAATAATCCATCGGGGAAGTGATTTCTACCGCCGTCGTCAAAACCCAGGTAATCATTTTTACCGCGCTGGTAGCCCAAAAAATCTTTGCCGGTGGTGCGTGAGTTGACAGACAGCCCTCCGCTTATAGCTATAAAACTGGATACAGGAATTGATTTGGTGGTAATTTGTACCAGGCCGCCGGCAAACCCGTATAGCATGTCTGGTGTGATGGATTTAGCCACTACAATATTATCTACCAGGTTACTGGGGATCAGGTTAAATTCAAAATCCCGTTCCTGTACATCTGTACTGGGAAGCGTACTTCCATCCAGCAAAGCCACGTTGTACCTTTCAGCAATACCACGTACCACCACTTTTCTATTGTCGGTAGTGCTTACCCCTGTGATGCGTTTTAATGTTTCACCAATATGTTTATCCGGCGTGGCGGCTATTTGTTCCGCACTGATGCCATCTGATAAGGAAGCAGCATTTTTTTGCCGGGTAAACAGCGACGCAATACTTTCTTTTTTTGCAGAAGCCTTCACTACAACGGCAGATAGTTGTCCTTTTTTCCTTTTCAGGGTTACGTTGAGCGCAAAAGTAGCATGATCATTTACCTCAATTCCACTCACTTCTTTAGTACCATAACCCATATAACTGATAGTAGCCGTATAGCTTCCCTTTGGAAGAGCCATCTCGAATACGCCATCTATATTTGTAAAAGCCCCCTGATCACCAATACGGATAGTCACCCCTTCAATGGGCTGTCCATTCTCCCCATCGATAATGCTACCGCTTACCTTACCCGGCTCCTTTTTAGGAACGGTGACGGCTTTGGGTTGTGCTATAATCACCACCGATTCTCCGGTCAGCTTCCAGCTAAAAGGAAGGGCTGTCAATGTTTTTTGTAACACTTCTTTCAAGGTAGCATTAGAAAAATTTGCCGGCGGCACTTTTATGCCAGCAGTTTCATTTTCATCAAAGGCGATGGTAATACCTGTTGTATGTTGTATTTCTTTTAATCTTTGTGTTAAGGAAGAAGCAGGAAAATCTACGGTACTTTTCTTCTCCAATGCGCCCTGTGCATAGCTTTGCAGACAAACGAGCAACAGTAACACGCCTGCCAGTAATAGTTTTTGGGTCGCGCGTACGGCGCTTCGTTCACCCTGACGGTGCCTGTCTTTTTTTTGCATACTTTTACAATTATTTAAATGGAATAATAGCCATGTCCCAATGGCTGTTTTGCTGTCCCGCTCTAACGGGACAGCTTTTTTTAATGAATGATGATGGTATCTTTTTTAACCGTATAGCGGGTAGTATATAACGTGCATAAAGTTGCCAATACACTTTCCTTTGAGGCATGCTGCGGGAAATTGGCCGTAAAAGCCGATTGCTGTATCCGCGGGTTGTTGCTGACGACAATAATATTATACTGTAGTTTCATGCGCAGTGCCAGTTCCTCAAAAGGGGCATTGTCGAGCACGAAACGGTTATTCCACCAGCTATTTTGGGAGGATACATTTTTTTCGCTGCTGGTAAAGCGGCCATTGAGCAGCTCATAGTCCAATTGCATGTTACGGGTAAGCGTATCCAGCACCCTGCCGGAACTGACTACCTGTACTTTTCCGGCTGTTACGGTGATTTGTACCTGCGGCAGTTCCCGATAGGCGCGAATATTAAACGCCGTGCCTAATACCTTTGTCTGCAAAGCATCTACGTGGATAATAAAAGGTTTTGCAGGATTTTTTGCGACTTCAAAATAGGCTTCTCCTTCCGACAACCATACTTCACGGATAGGATCTTCAATGCCCATTTTTCTTACACTCAGCACAGATCCGTTATTCAACCATACTTCGGTTCCATCGGCCAGCTGCAGATACTTTCGTACGCCACGCGCGGTGGAATAAGTATCCACCTGCACCATTAAATTGGGGGCTGCTGTTGAAGGCATTAACCATTGCAGTATCCCCCACAGGCCCAGTCCTACCACCATGGCTGCGGCAGCATAGCGAACGACAAGCCGTAAATGATTTACACCGGAGGCAGGCGCGTTCCAATCCGGAGATTGTTCCAATCCTACACCCGCCACGATCTTTTCCCACGTGTCGGCTTTGGTTTTCCGGATATGTTGCTTGCTCATCCAGGCAGGACGACGGGCATTACCGGTGGCATCGTACCAACGGTTTACCAATTCCTGTTCTTGTTCGTCCGACTGATGCTGCTGATAACGTCTGAAAATTTGCTGAAAGAAATTCATAATAGTACATCTCCTGTACTATTACTGGCCAAAAGAGGGTTTTATACTTCTGATGTGTGTTACCAAATTGTAAACAACTTCTATAATCCCAATACAGCGATCGCCGTTACAATAAAAATGGAATGAGTGTCTGGAGAAGCATCGTTGTAAAAATGGGTTACCCGGATTTTAAGCCGGCGAACAGCCTGTGACAGCAGGTTACGTACGGTTTGCTCTGACAAGGATAAATCCCGGGCTATTTCGGCAACAGAACAATCCTGTTGACGACTCAACTGAATCACCCTTTGCATATTAACCGGCATAATGGCAATTTCCGCGTCGATGGCAGCTTGCAGTTCTTTGGAAATTAATCCTTCCAACACATGATGCTCCTGCAAAGTAAGGAACTGGCCGAGTGCATGATAACAGATTTCCTGCTTGCGGGTAAAGGCAAGGGTATCAATAATCCTGTATTTAAGCAGCGTAAAAAGATAAGGCGCCAGTGAGCCGTTTTTGGTAGATAACTGTTGTTTCTTTATCCAGATGCTTTCCATAATGTCCTGCACAATGTCCTGCACTTCCGGTACGTTTCCCAAACGCTTACCTGCGCCCTGATACAATGAATCCCAATATCGTTCATAGATAACAGCAAATGCGCTTTCATCGCCTGACCGCATTAAATGTAGTAATTCTTCGTCTGTCAATGACAACAGTGCATCCGGTAGAAACATATAGGTATTGCAGTAAAAACTGATTGAAGCGATAAAGGTAATCCCGCTGTATTAACTGAATGTTACTCCGACTGCCACATGATAACTACGCCGGCAAATATCTCGTAACAATAGCCATTTAAAAGCGTCACCTCCATGTGATGCAGCGATTGTATATTGATGTTATTTTGACTTTTGCTTACCTTATTTTGCTTGAATCTTGGTAAATCAATTAGTATCACCTTAACTTAATGCGCTGATTTAAACAGTCCAACTAAACTCTTAATTGCTCACACCTTACTATTATTCAAGCTTTTGTCTGTAAGACACTGACCAAACCGTTATGCAAGGAGGACCAGAAGCCAGACTTTTATTCCAACAACTGCGGAGTGCAGATGGAGAAGCTGTTCTCGTGAAACTGCATAACATCTATTTTAGCCGGATATTTAAGCTGATTCACTCATTGGTGAAACAACGCGAATCTGCCGAGGAATTGGCCAGCGACGTATTTGTACAGTTATGGTTACGCCGGGAAAAATTATCGGAAGTGATCAACCCGGACATATATTTATATGTCATAGCCCGCAACAAAGCCTTTACTTTCCTGAAACAAAAACTACATCTGACCGAACCACTGGATAATATTGAAGATTTCCGGCTGGAAGTAGCCCGGTCTCCGGAAGAACTACTCATTTCTTCCGAAATGCTCCATCACGTCAATACCGCCATCAATCAGCTTCCACCCAAATGCAAGCTCATTTTCATGTTGGTCAAAGAGGAATCATTCAAATACCGCGACGCCGCCGAGATCCTGGGACTCTCCACCAAAACCGTGGAAACACAGATGGGCATTGCCTTAAAAAAACTCAGTAAGGCATTTACTTTCTCCACCATATAATTTTTTTTCCAGCTCTTAAGGGTAACCAGTTGTTTTACCACTCCTTATAATAAATAGCTGGCATCTTCATGGACAGAATTTGGGAATTATTAGCTAAAAAATTTAATCACGAGATCTCCGATCCCGAGGTTGAAGAGCTGGACGACCTGTTGCGAAAGCATCAGCAGGAATTCCAGCAAAGCGAAATCCTGAGCGCTGTTTTCAACCTGGACGTCGTTACCGAAGAAGATCCTGCTGCGATAGCACGCAGCGAAAAACGCCTTCGCCAGGCACTCGATACACACAGATGGAATGAAGAACCTGCACCGGATGCCATACCAGCCCCCCCGACATGGGGTCTGACGAAGCATCTCAGGCGCTATTCGAAACTTTACCTGGCTGCAACGGGCAACCTGGCAGCCGTTACGCTGCTATACCTGGCGCTCAGTCAAAATACTTCCGGCACCTTCGGCAATAAAATTAATACAGAGCGGGGAGCTAAAACAACCGTTCATTTGCCCGATGGTTCCATGGTAATCTTAAACTCCGGCAGCCGGCTTAGCTACGACAAAGATTTTGGTATTAAAAACAGGCAAATCAGCCTGGAAGGGGAAGCATATTTTGATGTGAAGAAAGACCCTTCTATGCCCATGATCGTATCTACTACAGGTGTGGAGGTAAAGGTACTGGGAACGACTTTTAATGTAAGAGCCTACCCGGAAGATTCTTTGGTGGAAACATCCTTATTTACCGGCACCATTCAATTAACAACAGAAAAAGATCCGGAAAGAGTCATCCTGCTCCGGCCAAGGGAAAAAGTAACCATTAATCAGAAGCAAAACGGGTACACCGCGCCAATTACGGCGAAAGAACCACACACCGAAACAGTATCGTTACAACACATGATGTTTAATCGCACCGACAGCAGCTTCGACGAAATGGCCTGGCTAAAAAATAAATTAGTATTCCGCGCCGCCAGGTTCCAGGACGTAGCCAATGAACTGCAACGAAAATTTAATATATCCATTTATTTTAGTGATACCGTATTCCAGGATATCCGCATCACCGGGACCTTCTCAGACGAATCGATTCAGGAGATTCTTCCCGCATTGCAACAAACTATTCCATTTCATTTTACGAGTGCAGGCAATAAAATTTATATCAACCAATAAACATTTATGTAGGGACTAACCCTAACGACTAAACGACTTTTAAACCACAAACGGCTTGACATAGTTAAGGTATTCGCGGACGTCATGAAGTCTGCAGGTAACTGCTGTGCCCATACCCTTCATTTTATTAAACCAAAATTTACATGAACGTGAAAAAATGCTGCAAGCTACTGCTGTATCTTCTTACTATACTATGTTTAAGTCCAGCCCTAATGGCTTATTCACAGAAGGTGAGCGTTCCCGCCGGTAAAAAACCAATCAGGGAAGTGCTGGAATACATCGAAAAAACAACGCCCTACAGATTCCTTTATACCGAGGATCCGATGTTCGACCGCATTGCCGGAAGTTATGAAGGGCAAGGCGCGGAAATCACCAGTGTATTGGCGGCTATTCTGAAAGAAACAGATATCTCTTTCCGCGTAAATTCCAACAAACTGGTCACACTGCACACGCCACGTTCCGCACTCCTCGCCGCAAGAGATAGCACCGGCGCTAACATTACCATTTCCGGTACCATCACTAATCTTCAGCAACAGCCATTAACGGGTGTCAGCATTTACCTGAAAGCGAATCCACTCGTAGGAACGGTGTCCGACAAAAACGGTTACTTCGTCCTAGGCAATATTCCACGATATTCTACCCTGGTGGTTTCCTCCGTAGGATTCAGATCCCAGGAAATAGATATTAAAACAGTTCCCGCTGCCAGTCTCCGGAAATTCCCTATTCTGATGGAATCCGAAAGTCTTACAAAAGACGAAGTGGTAGTTACCGCCATGGGCGTACAAAAGAAAGTCAGCGTAGTAGGCGCCATCACCACCGTGAATCCCAGCGAATTAAGAGCACCTACCCGTTCTCTTACCACACAGCTGGCAGGTAGAGTGGCCGGTGTCACGTTTGTGCAACAGTCCGGACAACCCGGACAAGACGGCGCTTCCTTCATCATCCGCGGGATCAATTCTGTGACCGGTAACTCCGCGCCACTGATCCTGATCGATGGACTCAGAAGAAATATCGACGACGTAGATCCAAACGATATCGCTACTTTTTCGATATTGAAAGATGCGTCCGCCACCGCAGTATACGGCCTGGAAGGCGCTAACGGCATCATTATCATTACCACTAAAACCGGTAAAGTGGCGGCACGCCCCACCATTCGCGTGTCGGCCTCCAGATCCATTAACAACGCCTCCTACAAACCGCAGTGGGTAGATGCGCCTACCTATGCCCTAATGAAGAATGAAGCCCTCGCGGTGAGAGATAAGCGGCCTTTTTACACCGATGCAGAAATTGCCAAATTTGGCGACAAGGATATGGATTTCTACCCGAATGTAGACTGGTATAAAACCATGGTGAAGCAAAACAATCCGGCTACCAAAGCGAACTTCAACATCAGCGGCGGCGGCAATGCGGTAACCTATTACATGTCCGGCGGCTTCTACAACGAGAAAGGCATGTTCAACACCAAGAATGATGTGAACGCCAATGCCAACTACAACCAGTTCAACTTCCGCTCCAATGTGAAGGCCGACCTAACGCCCACGACTTCGCTGGGCATTGGATTCGACGGACGATACAACACGACTGCGGAACCAGGACAGGGCGTAGATAATTTGCTCGATATCATGAATACGATCAACCCTACCCTGTTCCCCGCAGAATATTCCGATGGCAGTGCACCGGAAGAACCAATAGGGATCACCAATCCGTATTCCCTGTTAAATAAAACCGGCTTCATTAAGAAGTATGCCAACTACATGTCTACCAATCTAAACCTGACACAGAAACTGGACTGGCTTACCCAGGGACTGTTCGTGAATGGTATCGCTTCTTTTACTAAAAGCAATTTTTACACACACAAGTATTACAAAAACTACCAGCGTCATGCCCCCGATTATGCGAATAGCTACATGGGCACCGGCCGAGATGAAAACGGCAACCTGGTCACTATCAATAAGACACCCGATGTGGACGACAAAATGCATTTTTTCTACACCGCACCTACGGGCGACAGAGTGATAGAATTACAGGGTAGTATGAACTATGTCCGAACTTTTTTTAATAAGCTGTCAGTAACAGGATTGTTATTATACAAACAACGCGAATACCTGACGGACGCACCTTCAGGAGACGGTGCAGCGTTGCTGATCAATGCATTGCCAACCCATGAGCAATCCATTGCAGGAAGAGTCACCTTTGGCTGGGCCAATAAATATTTCACGGATATCAACTTCGGCGCATCCGGGTCACAAATGTTTACGCCCGACAAACGCTGGTCCAGCTTCCCTTCTATCGGTTTCGGCTGGGTACCTTCTTCAGAAAAATTCTGGGGCGGTATCTCAGAAGTAGTAGACTTTCTCAAATTCAGGGTATCCTATGGAACAGTAGGCTCCTCCGGTAATGCCACCCGCTTCGGCTACATGGCCACTACCGGCTTCGTTGATGGTTATACCTTTGGGTTTGGTCAGGCGGCAGGCAGCGGCACCTACATTTCCGGTGTAGGCGAATCCAGATTAGAACAATTGAACCTCACCTGGGAGCGTAACCAGAAACTGAACTTAGGTATGGAGATAGGTTTCTTCAGAGACATGAAACTGGTGATCGATGCCTACCAATATCTCAACAAGGACCAGCTCATCTACCTAAGCCGTTTACCTGCCACCCTGGGCCTTCCGGCTACGCCTATGGCGAACCTGGGCCGCACCAGGTCAAGAGGTATCGACTTCGATCTCACTTACGCCAAATCATGGAATAATTTCAGGATTAACTATATCAAAGGCATTGTCAGTTACAATACAAACAAGATCCTGGAAAACGGACAACTGGACCCAAAAGTCGCCTACCAGAGTGGTATTGGACTTGACTATGGCCGTGGCCTGAATTACATCGCATTAGGACTGTTTAAAGACCAGAAAGATATTGATAATAGTCCCGTGCAAACCTGGAACCCGGTAATGCCCGGCGATATTAAATACAAAGATATCGACGGTGATGGTGTTATCACACCCAACGACAGAATATGGACCGGGAATGTACTTCCGAAATGGACTTACTCTCTCGCTATTGATATGCAGTACAAAAAATGGACGTTTGCCACCCGCGCTATTGGCAAACTAAACATGTTCCGGAGCATCTCCGGCGGCAGAATTCCTTTCAACCCATATAACGCCGGCGGTAATGAAAATGGCGCTGTATACACCGCTGCTGTAAAAAACCACTGGATACCGGCCTCTTATTCCGGCAATCCCGCCACCGAAAATCCGAATGCTACCTATCCACGACTGGGATTTGGAACAGATAACCAGAACAATTCACAAACCTCTACCTTCTGGCTGAGAGAAGCCTCTTATCTCAGAATCGCAGATGCGGAAATCGGTTATACCTGGAGACCAAAAACGAATAAATCGCTATTCAAAAGTATCTACTACTACGGAAGGTGCGACAACGTGATCACCTTCTCCAAATTCAAGGACTGGAATCCTGAACAATATTCGCCGTATTCCTATCCTTTAAAAAGAACCATCTCTCTGGGATTGGAAATTGGATTAGACCTCTAAAAAGACGTTCATGAAAAATAGCATATCAAAAATACTTGTAGTCCTGTTGTTCCTTTTCTCATCTGTGAATTGCCATTACCTGGAAGCAGATGAATATCTGAATGAAGTAGATAATCTCAACAACATCTGGACACAGCGCATAGACATCCGGAAAGCCTGGGCCGCCTGTTATGGCGATATACCCAACTATACCGACATGATCAATGGCTGGCCATTTAATACCAACTACGACGAGGGACACGCGGGGTTGGACAATTACAACGATCTCATTTTTGCCCAGGGCAAATTCAACGCAGATAATCCTATTTATAATTTCTGGGCCTCCTATTACAGAGCTATCCGCACCTGCAATCTTTTCCTGGAAAACTATCACAAAGCAAACGATAAACTGCTGGTACCCGGCGAAGTAGAAGGATATGCAGCAGATGCCAGATTTCTGCGCGCATTTTTTTACTCGCAAATGCTGGAACTATATGGTCCCTTTCCCATTGTTAGCAAAACAATCGATTACTCCAAAACAGAAGAACTCCCCACTACCAGGAATACCGAAGAAGAATGTGTGAACTTCATTGTATCAGAACTGGACTCCTGTATTAATCTGCTGCCGGTGAAAGAAGCAGTACTGAGTTCTGAATCAGGTCGTCCTTCCCGCGAAGTTGCCATGGCTATTAAAGCACGGGTGTTGTTATGGGATGCCAGCCCATTGGTAAATGGGAACCCGGAGTACAGCAACTTTAAAGACGCTAAAGGAAAAGCCTACTTTTCCCCTACCGCCGATCCCGAGAAGTGGAAGAAAGCTGCTGATGCTGCCAAAGCAGTTATTGACCTCGGAAAATACGAACTGTACACCGTACCGGCCAACGGGCCCAATGCCCTGACGGTTCCACTGGGCGACTTTCCCGGTAATAATGTACCCTGGCCCAATGGTCCTGCAGGCATAGATCCGTATCGCTCCTTCAAAGGATTGTTTACCGGAGGCAAAGCCTACTGGAACAAAGAAGCGATCTGGCTGGTGAATTTACCCAGTCAAACTTACAACCTCTCCATTCTCGGATTCCCCCGGAATTATAACAATGGTGAAGGCGCTCAATTCGCAGGCAGGGTATGTGCTACACAGAAAATGATAGATGCCTTTTTTATGAACAACGGCGCTACCATTGATGAAGAAAACAGGAAATTATATAACGACATTGGTGTGGCAGAAGGCGGCGATCAGTACTACATCAAAGGCTCCGGTCAGGATGCCAGTACGCCTATTATCACCGGCTTTAATCTCGCTAACTCCAATGCAAAAGTACCTGCACGTTGCCTTAACCGGGAAGCACGGTTCTATGCCACCGTTGGATTTATAGGGCGCGGCTACCAACAGAATAACGGCACCTTTTATTATGCCGATTACAAAGCCAATGCGCTCGACGGCTTCCTGCAATCCGACAGACCTTCCGTTCGCTCCGGCTATTCTATTGTAAAATGGGTAGCAGACGATGATCAAAAAGCAGGTGGCAGCTTTGATAAACCCTATCACGTAATACGGCTGGCTGAAATTTATTTGTCTTACGCAGAAGCATTAAACGAATATGCTCCCGGCGATGCCGATATATTAAAATACCTCAACCTGGTAAGATTCCGTGCCGGCCTGCCCGGATACACACCCGCCAGCAAGGAAATTACCAGGGAAAGAATTAAACGGGAAAGATATGTAGAACTGGCATTTGAAGCAAGAAGATACTTTGATTCACGCCGCTGGAAAGATGCCAGCAAAACAACCCGTGATAACTGGGGTAACAGTATCGGTATGGGTGGTCTTGTATACGGATGCAATTATCTGGCCCCCGATGGCAGCTTCTACGATCGTGCCGTTATCGACGGATATGTATTCAGACCCAAGAACTATTTTCTACCCATCCCTTATCAGGAGGTAGCCAACTATTGGGGTACACTGACACAAAATCCCGGATGGTAGTTCACTTAATTAAATCAGATCTCATGAAACGCATTTATAGCTCACTTTCTATACTACTCGCTATGGTCGCTGCTGGCGGCTGTGGTAAACCTGACTACGAAAACAAAGAGTTTTACCAACAGGAAGTCTACATCATTTCTTCCGCATCCACGTCCGCCACAGAAAGGGAAATATCCGATCTGCCGGCACATACCTTCGTGGATACTTTAAAATATAAGAATGCCCAGTACGATTCGGATACCATCATTGACACGAAAATTTTTACCGCACAGATAAAATTCAAAGTAGGCATCGGTGGATCACTGCCGGCGGCGCAGGATTATAAGGTAATTGTAGCTTTCGACAACGAAACACTGGAAGATTATAATATCCTGAAAAATACCGCCAAAAAAATCCCTGATGCGGCCAACTATACGGTCAATGTTCCTTACGACGAAAAAGAACAGGGCTTTGTTGTCGTGATCAAAAAAGGAACCTCTTCTTCTTCCCTCATATTTGATGTGCCGCTTGAAAGAGCAAAAATGAAAGACTATGAAGACTTCGCATTTCCATTGAAGATCACCAGTGCCGATAAAATTCCTTTAAGCAGACAGTATACCCAATTCATGATTGCAGGCCTGCTGGTTACGCAGGATAAAATCGTGAACTGGTCGGGATTCCCCATTCCAAAAATCCCTATTGGCAGATACTATTCTGTACAACTGGCCGGCAACGGGGGAGAAAACAATCCCGATGGAAGACTCCGAAAATATAAATTCATTACGCCGCTGAGCATCTCGGATGATCCATTGCTCAACGATAAATACATTATCTGGGGCAGCAGCGCCTGGAGCTTTGAAGTATTCGGTTTGCACAGCGCTGGCTGGATGTATAATGTACTTACACTGGTAGACAGAGACTTCGGGATTTACAGGATGGAACCCGTGTTGGCAGGCAATACCAACTTCCCCGCGCCTACCTTTGCTTATGCCACTGTACAACAATCGAGCGAAGATAACTTTTATGATCCCCGGCTCAAAACGCTGACGATCCACTATAAGAATGTTATCGGAAAAGATTACACAGATGTACTGACCTATGAAAATTCAGATTTCACACTGGATGTAGTACGCAGCGGATGGCCTGCACCTCAAAGCTGGCTGGATGTAAAGAGCAGGGGATTTAATTACTGGCTACCCCAGTGATTGGCATCTCTCTATAAACAACTATTCGCTACTACAACATAACAACAGACAAAAGACGCATGGAAAGGAGAAAATTTATTCGTCAAACCGGTATCGTAGCCGCAGGTCTATTCAGCCTGCGGCTCACTGGTTTGGCGCAGGGCAGAAAAAACTATTCCGGTGTACTGGTACCACAGCACAACATTCCGGTAGACAAGCAACTCGATCCTTCCTGGATTCGCTCCCTGTATGAACGTGGCCAACCGACACTATACACCAAAGCAAAAAATGAACTCCGCTACATCGGGATGCCCGCAGGTGGATTACATACCGGCACCGTTTACCTTGGTGGCGATGGCCGCTTATGGCTCTGGAGCATCTTCAACGATGAGCGGGAAGGCATTGATCCGAAAACGGTTCTTTGGAATGATGGCGTATCTGAAAGAAATATTCATAACAGAGATGGCGCCAGCTATGTGGAACCTGCCATCGCTGCCAACCACCGCGTATTGGAGCAGGGCTTTGCCGTACTGGTGGAAACCGGTGGTAAAACGCAGGTATTGGAGTTGAAGGAAGAAGATTGGGAAGAAGTAAGTTTTGAAGCCACCTACCCTGTAGCCACGGTACGTTACCGCCATCGCCAGGTTCCAGTGGAAGTAACGCTGAACGCCGGTGGTATTTTCATTCCGTTGGATGCAGATAACAGTGGTATGCCTGCCACTATATTCGATATCAGTATCAAAAACATTTCCGGACAGCCTGTTCATGCGGCAGTGGCAGGTTGGTTCGAAAACGGCGCCAGAAAAATCACGGCAAAAAAAGGAGGAGGAGAAAAGTCAAACACAGCCACTAACGGCACCGGTTACACGCAAATTTCATCCACCTTCCAACCTGCCGATGGAAAAACAGATCAACCGGATGCAGGCACTACCTGCATTACTTATATTGGTATGGGTGCCATTGCCAACACCCACGCGAATCCCTGGCCAGTACAGGTGGATTTTTTCACGGCGGCTAACGGTAAAGCATCTACGAATGCAGATGAAAAACTGATAGCATCCATTGCAGGTCCGCAAAAGCAACTGGCCGCCGGTGAAACGTTGCAGGCGCAATTTGTATTGAGCTGGCATTTTAATCATCCGCTGAAAAAAACCGATAGGTTGAAGGATGCTGCTGCCGGTTACCATTATGGCAGTCGCTTCGCCGATGCCGCAGCAGTAGGCACTTACATTGCACAACGATTTGAAACACTCTGGGGCAATACCCTCCGCTGGAAGGAAACCTACTATGATGCTACATTACCTCATTGGTTCCTGGAGCGTACGTTCCTGAACATCGGCACACTCGCTACCGCCAACACCTACCGTTTTGCAGATGGCCGTTTCTGGGGCTGGGAAGGTGTGAATGCCTGCGAAGGCACCTGCACCCATGTGTGGCAGTACGCGCAGGCAATGGGCCGCATATTCCCTTCACTGGAAAGCGATACCCGCCAACGCACGGATCTCGGCATCGCCATGCAGGAAGACGGTGGCATTATTTTCCGCGCTGAATATGAATCGCGCCCCGCCATCGACGGACAAGCAGGTACCATCCTCCGCATCTACCGCGAACACCAGATGAGCGCCAACGATCAGTTTCTTCGTCAAAACTGGCCGCAAATAAAAAAAGCCGTGAGCTTTATGTTAGCGCAGGATAAAAACGGCGATGGCATGACCGACACACCGATGGAAAATACCCTCGACGCGGTTTGGGAAGGAGAAATTGCCTGGATCGTTGGTCTTTGTATAGCCGCTGCCCGCGCCGCGGAATACATGGCCAGAGAAATGAAAGATACTGCCTTCGCTACCCGCTGTAAAGATTATGTAGAAAAGGGAAGCGCCAACATGTCCAAACATTTGTTCAACGGCGAATACTTCATCCACCGTCCGGATCAGCTCCAGGGCCGCAAGAAACTGGGTTCTTACAACACTTGTCATATTGACCAGGTATACGGACAAAGCTGGGCATTTCAGGCAGGACTGGGCAGGCTCTGGGATCGCGAACAAACACGTTCCGCATTACGCGCGTTATGGAAATATAACTTTACCATGGACGTAGGCCCTTATATCAAAACCCACCTTGGTGGCCGCCCTTATGCGTTGGCAGGAGAAGGCGGTATGATCATGAACACCAACCCACGCAACGAAGCAGCTGCCTACGGCGAAAACGCTACCTGGCAGCTGGGATATTTCCACGAGTGCATGTCGGGATTTGAACACCAGGTAGCCAGTCATATGATGGCAGAAGAAATGACAGATGAAGCACTCATACTCACACATGCGATCCACGACCGGTACCATGGCGCTAAACGCAATCCTTTTAATGAAATAGAATGCAGTGATCACTATGCACGTGCCATGGCCAGCTACGGTACTTTCATTACCGCCTGCGGTTTCGAATATCATGGTCCCAAAGGATACCTGCGATTTGCTCCCGCCTGGGGCAGAGAGCAATTCAAAGCGCCTTTCACCGCAGCAGCAGGATGGGGTACCTTCCAGCAGCAGGTGAACAACGGCGGCATGCATTGCAGCATTGACCTCCGTTACGGTTCCCTGCAACTCCAAACACTCAGCTTGCATGGCACAGGAAGTATGGTGGCCGCTACGGTGAATGGAAAGAAAGTGAAAGCTACATTGCAGGCATCCGGGGGAAATATGAACATTCTGTTTTCTCCGGCACTGATTTTACAGGAGGGCGAAAACTTACAGATACAGCTTGTCTGATCTCATAAATAAATATTACCCCAACAAAAGGAAACAGCAGGCCCGTGCACTCATCGTCGCGGGTTTGCTGCTTTAATATGCTTATCCTAAAATATCATAACTTCCATTTTGTTTTAACTAATTAAGCACGCAGAATGGATATTTTATGACCGATTTTGAATTACTTAGGAAGAATATAGCACAATACATCCCCATTACGGATACGGAATTTGAACAGTTCACTGCCCATTTCCATCTCAAAAAAATAAAGAAAAAAGAATTCCTATTGCGCGAAGGCGACATCTGTAAATACGAAGCTTTTGTTACGAAAGGCTGTTTCCGTATTTATTATTCTAACGAAAACGGTGATGCACAAATTCTATATTTTGCCACAGAAACCTGGTGGGCAACGGATATCGACAGTTTTATCAACCAACGCCCATCTACCCTTAATATTGAAGCGTTGGAAGATAGTGAAGTACTTGTCATCAGCAAACTGCATAAAGATGCTTTGTACGAAACCCTCCCCAAAGTAGAAAAGATGTTTCGCATCATGAACCAAAAATCATTGGTAACATTTCAGCGCAGGGTCATTTCTTCCTTGGGCAAAACAGCTGATAAGCGCTACCTGGAATTTATTGAAAAATATCCGGAGCTGGAACAACGTCTCAACCAGCAACAGCTGGCGGCATACCTGGGCATCTCACATGAATTTCTAAGTAAAATCAGAAAAAAATTATCCTCCCGGTAAACGTGTTTTTGAACTAGTTCAATTTTTAGAAAACAACCATCTGCTAAGTTTGTGATCTAAAAAAATCACACATGAAAAAAGCGTTGCTGATCGTAGATGTACAAAATGATTATTACGAGGGTGGTGCCCACACCCTCGTAAATACTGCCGAAGCCGGAAAACAGGCACAAGCTGTATTAAAAACAGCCAGACAACAACACGTGCCCATCGTGCATATACAGCACCTCGCTGTAAATGAGGGCGCCGATTTCTTCCTCCCGGACACGCATGGCGCAGCAATACATACGGACGTGGCGCCGCTTGCCCACGAAAAAGTAGTGACAAAAAATTATCCGAATAGCTTCAGAGAAACAGCATTGTTAGCATATTTGCAGGAAAACAGTATTACCCACCTGGTTATTTGCGGTATGATGACAGATGTTTGCGTAGATGCCACCGTCAGAGCTGCCATGGACCTGGGATTCAGCATTACCGTTATTGGAGATGCATGTGCTACCCGGGATCGTTCCCTGTTTGGCAAAACCATAGCAGCCAGAGAAATAAACAATGCTTACCTCGCCGGGATGACGGCCCTTAACGGGCTTTATGCGCAGGTGATCACCGCAGCGGAGTTTATGAAACGATAGTATTTCAAACCCATTCCCCTCCAACGTTTCGCTCGTCTGGAGGGGAACTTTGTCACTTCTTATTTCGCAAACTTCTTTGAACCTGCCACGCAGCCAATCACACCTACCGTAATTCCCAACATACCCATACTTACCTGTTCATGCAGTAAAGTAGCCGCCAATGTTAATCCAAAAAATGGTTGTAACAATTGTAGTTGCCCTACGGTTGCAATGCCTCCCTGCGCAAGTCCGCGATACCAGAAAATAAAACCAATCAGCATGCTGAATAAGGAAACATAGGCCAGTCCCAGCCAGGCGGGGGCACCAATGCCACTAAAGGAAGATGGAAGGAAGAAATATGTAACGGGTGCTACAAAAGGCAATGACAACACCAATGCCCAGCAGATCACCTGCCATCCTCCCAGTGTCCTGGATAATTTAGCACCTTCGGCATAGCCAAGTCCACATAAAATAATAGCGCTCAACATCAGGATATCACCCATAGGTGAAGCAGAAAGTCCCTGCGCCACCGCGAAACCTATCACTAGTAAACTTCCGGCAATAGAAAAAATCCAGAACGCAGGCCGTGGTCTTTCTCCTCCCCGCCAAACACCGAATATGGCCGTGGCAAGTGGCAACATTCCTACGAATACAATGGAATGGGCAGAGGTAACATATTGTAATGCCAGCGCCGTTAATAGCGGGAAACCAATGACTACACCGATGGCCACCATTGCCAACGGGAAAATATGTGCCCTTGCGGGTCGCTTTTCTTTAAACACCCCTAAAATGCAAACGGCCAGCAGCCCCGCGATGCTCGCCCGTGCTACCGTTAAAAATACCGGCGAAAAATCCAGCACCGCCACCCTGGTGGCAGGAAGCGAACCACTGAATATCAGTACACCTATAAACCCATTTATCCAACCACTGCTACTGTTGACTGATTTCTCCGGAATTGATATACTACTATTCATGATGTACTTAATTGTTATACAAAAGAAGACAAAAAGAGCCGACAAACACAGTCACAGTTTTAGTAACTTTAATGGACACAGTTATATTTGTACCATGAGCAAAGATTTTCTATATAACGAAATCGCGAACGGACTGGCCGGCCAGATCAACAGCGGTGTATTGAAACCGGGAGACCGCCTGCCTTCTGTAAGAATGCTATGTGAGAAACATAAAATTAGTATGAACACCGCCAAGAGAGTATTCCTGGAACTGGAAGCACAATCACTCATCGACGCCAAACCGCAGTCCGGCTATTTTGTGAGCCGGCGCCCCTATCCCAGACTCCCACTTCCTGCAGTGAGCAATCCTTCTACGCTGGCCAACAACAACGAACCGGATGAATTGATCAGCAGAGTGTACGCCAATATGGGAAATGATGCGCTCACACTTTTTTCCGTTGGAGCGCCTTCCGGCGACCTGCTGCCATTGGCAAAACTGAAAAAGGAAATCGTACAGGCCCTCCGGGAACTCAGCGGAGGTGGGGCTACCTATGAACCCTTGCAAGGCAATGTAAAATTGCGGAACATGATTGCCATCCGCTCTTTAGCATGGGGAGGCAACCTCCATGAAAATGATCTGATCACTACCAACGGTGGTATGAACGCACTCTCCTTTTGCCTGATGGCACTGGGAAAACCGGGAGACACCATTGCCATAGAAAGCCCCGCTTACCCCGGTGTGCTGCAACTCGCGATCAGCCTGGGTTACAAAGTACTGGAGCTACCCACACACCCTGTTACAGGTATAGAGATAGATGCCCTGAAAAAAGCCATTCCCCATATCAACCTTTGTCTCCTGGTACCTAACTTCAACACGCCGTTGGGCAGCTGTATGCCCGAAGCACATAAAAAAGAAATCGTTACCCTCTTGTCCAAACATCATATTCCACTGATTGAAGATGATACTTATGGCGATCTCTATTTCGGTACACAACGCCCCAAATGTTGTAAGTCATTTGACACCACGGGAAATGTGTTATGGTGCAGTTCCGTTTCCAAAACACTGGCGCCGGGTTACCGCGTAGGTTGGGTAGCACCGGGTAAATACAAGGAAAAACTGCTGCAATTAAAACTGGTGCATGCCCTCTCCTCTCCTGCTATTCCGCAGGAAGCTGTCGCCAATTTCTTAAAAACGGCTAAGTATGAAAATCATTTGCGCCAGCTTCGCCGCACCTTACAGGACAACTATCAACATTATATCCATGCCATCGCCGATTATTTCCCGGAAGGCACTAAAACCAGCAGACCCCAGGGCGGCGTTTCTATTTGGGTAGAATTTCCGGCGGAAATTGATACGGCAGTATTATATGATCTGGCAATTAAACAACGCATCAGCATTGCACCAGGACGAATGTTTACCCTGCAGGATCAATTTGAAAACTGTATGCGACTCTGCATCGGTTTGCCCTGGTCGGAGCAAATAAAACTTAAATTAAAACAAGTCGGCAACCTGGCGAAACGGATGCAGACCGGATGAAGAGATGCCGTTTTTCTGATGCCGTGGTAATGAACAAATAAATCATCGTCGTGTTTTATATAGTACAAGCCTTCAAATCCTGCCATCTGAAGACTTTCAATTTTCCATGATGCGGCCCGGGCCAACTGCTGCCGCGTGAATGACACGCTAATAGATTTTAACTATTGAAACATAGAAATTAATTGATTGTGATTATTACTTCAATACCATAACTTTATCATACTGCACAAATACCAGGTGCAGGCATGTGTTCATTTCGTACCCTAAACATTCAAAAATGGAAAAAGAGTTAAACGACATCAGTAAATGCCCGTTTCATAATGGCGCTATGAAACACAACGTTGCCGGTGGTGGCACCAGGAACCGCGACTGGTGGCCTAACCAGTTAAAACTAAGTATCCTTCGTCAGCACTCGTCCTTGTCAGACCCAATGGGGGAAGATTTTAACTATGCCGAAGCTTTTAAAAGCCTGGACCTGGAAGCAGTGAAAAAAGACCTTCATGCACTCATGACGGATTCACAGGACTGGTGGCCGGCCGACTTTGGCCATTATGGCCCCTTGTTCATTCGTATGGCCTGGCATAGTGCAGGTACCTACCGTGTAGGTGATGGTCGTGGTGGCGCAGGTGCAGGACAACAACGTTTTGCCCCACTCAACAGCTGGCCCGATAACGTGAGTCTCGATAAAGCCCGCAGACTGCTGTGGCCTATCAAACAAAAATATGGTCGCAAAATTTCATGGGCAGATCTGCTGATCCTTACCGGCAACATAGCACTGGAATCCATGGGCTTTAAAACATTTGGCTTTGCCGGCGGACGTGAGGACGTATGGGAACCGGATGAATCAGTATACTGGGGTGCTGAAACCACCTGGCTGGGTGGCGACCTCCGTTATGCACATGGCTCTCCCGGCGTGGCAGAAAATCATGGTGTAGTGGTAACAGACGATGATGCAGACGGTGATATCCATTCCCGCAACCTGGAAAAACCATTGGCTGCCGTACAAATGGGACTGATCTACGTGAATCCCGAAGGCCCCGATGGTAATCCTGATCCTATTGCCGCCGCTAAAGACATTCGCGATACATTTGGCCGCATGGCGATGAATGATGAAGAAACCGTTGCGCTGATAGCCGGCGGTCACAGCTTTGGGAAAACCCATGGCGCCGCTCCCGCTACCCATGTAGGCAAAGAACCTGAAGCCGCCGATATGG
This sequence comes from Chitinophaga sp., assembly GCF_036566945.1. GTDB lineage: Bacteria > Bacteroidota > Bacteroidia > Chitinophagales > Chitinophagaceae > Chitinophaga. The sequence goes on from NZ_DATCVJ010000476.1 coordinate 24,782, forward strand.
AAACACAGGGACTGGGCTGGAGTAATAGCTATGGTTCCGGTAAAGGTGCAGACACCATCACCAGCGGACTGGAAGTAATATGGACGAAAACGCCCACAAAATGGAGTAACAACTTCTTTGAAAACCTCTTTGGTTTTGAATGGGAACTAACTAAAAGCCCTGCCGGCGCCAACCAATGGGTAGCCAAAAATGCAGACGATATTATTCCTGATGCATATGATGGTGGAAAAAAACATCGCCCTACCATGCTAACCACCGATCTGTCTTTACGATTAGATCCGGTTTACGAAAAAATATCCAGGCGCTTCCTGGAACATCCAGATGAATTTGCAGATGCATTTTCCCGCGCATGGTTTAAATTAACGCACCGCGATATGGGGCCCCGCGCACGTTACCTCGGTCCGGATGTACCTGCAGAAGAATTGCTCTGGCAAGATCCTATTCCTGCAGTAGATCACCCATTGATAGATGCAAATGATATTGCTGCGCTGAAAACAAAAATACTGGCTTCCGGCTTAAGCGTATCTGAACTGGTGGGTACAGCATGGGCTTCGGCTTCTACTTTCCGTGGCTCCGACAAACGCGGTGGCGCCAATGGCGCCCGTATTCAACTGGCTCCGCAGAAATCCTGGAAAGTAAATAATCCTACCCAACTGCAAAAAGTACTGGGGACTTTAACCGGCATTCAGAAAGAATTTAACGGCGCACAATCAGGTGGCAAAAAAGTGTCGCTCGCAGATTTGATTGTACTGGCCGGTGCGACAGGCGTTGAAAAAGCAGCAAAAGATGCAGGACACACT
>NZ_DATCVJ010000477.1:0-5208 GCF_036566945.1 Chitinophaga sp.
AATAAATCTTAATGATATGAAAAACCTTCCAGCCACTATTGGTCTAATGGCCTTACTCACCCTGTTTATTTTCTTTAAGGGGGATCCGGACCGTGCTGTGCAGGCCGCTCCGGTAAATAATCAGCACATCGAAATATTCCAGCAGGATACTTTTCCACCTAAACCGCTGGATACTACGATGAAGCATCATAAAAAAGATAAGAAAAAGGTAGATACTACGTGGAGACCGTTAAAGGATACCTTGTAGTGTGAAGTGGAGATAATAGGGGGAAGTGAAGAAAACTTCCCCCGATTATTATATGATTATTTTTCGAGCGTGCCGAATAAACCATTTTTATAATCTTCGAATGCCTGATCAATTTCTGCGGAGGTATTCATAACAAAATTATCTTTCGCCACCACAGGTTCATTGATAGGATCTGCTGAAAGGTATAACAGGCGGGTATTCTCCAGCGCTTCTATATGAATATCCGATTGTTCATCTTCCTTATCAAAAACTACCAGGTGATAACCACTCACGGACGTTCCATTCACTTTTACCCCTCCGTCAATCACATATAACAAGGTCCAGTATCCACGTGTAGCCGTTAGCGTTACTTCCCTGGCGGCTTCCACATTACCCCAGATGGCAGTAATGGGTGTGAAATTTTTCAATGGTCCTTTTTTATTTTCATAATCACCGGAGATGAGTGTCAGGTGTACGCCTTCTTTCTCCGCTACCGGCGGCATTTCTGCGCCTTTGATATATTGGTACCAGGGCGCTTCGCCTTTGTGGGCAGCAGGTACGTTAAACCACAATTGTAACAGCTCATAATTACCACCCTTTTCCAGGAATTCGGCAGATGGGCCTTCACTGTGGAGAATACCTTTACCGGCAAACATCCATTGCACGTCGCCGGCGGTTACCGTCATAGCATTGCCGGCATTATCGCGGTGATAGCCCTGTCCCTGCAACATGAAGGTTACCGGCGCAAAACCACGATGTGGATGCGGATGCAGCCTGTCTTCCGGCGACCCTGGTGCAAAATACTTTGCAGGCATATGATGCAGTACAATAAAAGGATTCGCGAAGCGGAACTGCATCGTGGGCAGAGATTGGCGCACTACCTCTGTATCGGTAATGTGCTTTTCACGTCCTTCCAGGACGTGGAGGATTTTCTTCTCCATAGAAAATATTTTATCGAATCAGTTTGAGTCTGGCTTTCTCAACAGAACTACGGAACATTTTCAGGATCAGCACTTCATAATTTTCGATCATGATCACTTCTCCTTCGCGGGGAATGTTGCCGTGTATATAGTTAATTAAACCGGAAAGCGTTTCATAATGTTCACTCTCGGGCAACGGATAAGGTAATAATTCATTGATATCGGCGAGATACTCATGCGCATCTACGATGAAATTATCATCTTTCTGTTCTACGATGGGGGCTTCGTGATCGTGTTCATCCTGAATATCTCCTACCAGTTCTTCCAGGATATCTTCCATGGTCACAATGCCTTCCGTATCACCGAATTCATTGGTCACCACGGCCATTTGCAGGCGTTGACCCTGGAAAGTACGTAACAGATCTTTTATTTTCATGCTGTCGGGCACATAAAATACCGGCTTCATGATATCTTTCAGGTTCTTTAGTGTTTTTTCGTGAATACCTTTCACTACGTCTTTTGTGTACACCACGCCCTTTAGTTCATCCAGTGAGCCGCTGTATACGGGATACCTGGAATAGCCGTCTTTAATCACCTGGTCGATGATTTCCTCCAATGGCAGGTTGATGTCGAGAGCAGAAATATCTTTGCGATGGGTGAGGATTTCCTTCACCCGGCTGTCGTCAAATTCAAATACGTTCTGGATCAGTTCCCGTTCTGTTTCTTCGATGGCGCCGCCTTCCTGACTTTCGGAGATGATGAGTTTCAGCTCTTCTTCCGAGTGAATTTCTGATTCACCGGCAGGCTTGATGCCGATCAAACGAAGAATGCTATTGGCGAAGCCATTGAGCATCCAGATAAAGGGACGGAAAATCACGAACAGGGCGCGCAGCGGGATGGCTACAGCCAATGTGGTGGGTAATGGTTTCCGGATGGCCATTGATTTTGGCGCCAGTTCCCCGAAAACGATGTGCAATATGGTAATAATGGTAAATGCGATAGTAACGGAGATCCAGTGTACTGCAGAAGCAGAAATGACGGTGATGCCCAGTTTTTCCATGGCCTGCAGCACAATGGCGGTCATTACGGATTCTCCTACCCAACCCAGCCCCAGAGAAGCCAGGGTGATACCCAATTGTGTAGCTGCCAGGTAACCATCCAGGTTAGTCAACACGCTTTTAGCTGCGGCAGTGGCTCTTTTGCTGGCTACGCCGCCTTTACTGTTGATTTGAGAAGAACGTACTTTAACAATGGCAAATTCTGCCGCAACAAAGAATCCGTTTAATAGCACTAATATAATTGTCCAGAAAAGTTGCCAAAGCATGAAGTTCGTAGATTGGTTCGCAACCCCAAATATAGGTAAATCAATTTTTATACGTTCGGGTATTTTTGGAGAATTACGAATTACGAATTACGAATTACGGATTTGTGGGGAGATAACCTGGTAAGGTTCCTACTTAATCTCCCCACAAATCCGTAATTCGTAATTCGTAATTTTTTCACAACTAGTCTACTTATTTCATAGAGTTTATGTATTTTGTGGTGAATTAAGGCTGGTACTTTATAAAAATGGAGAAAGAACTTACTACCCTGGCTGCTCCCGTAGCCACGACCACAGAAGCATCAAAGGCATCATTGCCACAGGAAAACAGCAATGCCAACGAGCGCTCTGCTTACAGAAAGCAGCGCTGGATATTCGGTTTGGGGGGCATTGCGTTATTAGCCATTATATTGGGTATCTCCTGGTGGCAGTCGCCCGCATTCCGTACGTATGTAGAAGACGTACCCCCTACTTTTTATTATTTCCTGGTAGCAGGGTTCATATTTGCCATGATTGACGGCGCCATAGGCATGTCTTATGGAATTACGTCTACTACTTTTTCTCTTTCGATGGGTATTCCGCCGGCATCGGCGAGTACAGCGGTGCATATTTCTGAGATTCTGAGCTGTGGTATTGCGGGCTGGATGCATCAGCGGATGGGCAATGTGAACAAGAAATTATTTAAAATACTGATTTTACCGGGCATTGCCGGAGCGGTGATAGGTGCTTACCTGTTATCTTCTCTGGAACATTATGCCATGTATACCAAGCCATTGGTATCATTATATACCCTGATACTGGGTACCGTGATCCTGTTACGGGCTATCAGGGCACAACGCAAAAAACATGTCACTAAAAAGATAAAGAAAATTGGCCTGCTGGGCTTTGGTGGCGGTTTTATAGACGCTATCGGCGGTGGCGGCTGGGGATCAATTGTGTTATCTTCACTCATTGCCGGCGGCAGACATCCCCGTTTTTCGCTGGGCACGGTAAAGGCTACCCGCTTTTTTATTGCCATGCTCAGTTCCCTCACATTCATCACAGTGTTGTATCATGTTCATTGGGACGCCGTACTCGGGCTGGTAGTAGGCAGTGCTATTGCCTCTCCCATTGCTGCAAGGGTATCGAATAAAATTTCTGCCAAAACCATTATGGTAGCAGTAGCGGTGATCGTGATCCTGGTAAGTATGAAGAGTATTTACAGCTTCGTGGCAAAAATCATATAGTCATTTCCGTTACTCATTTTTAACCGCCTGATTTACCTTGAGGGTAATAGGTTTATTGATTTCGTATTGTACCAGGGCTTTAATGGTCACGGCATCTTTGTCGTTGAAAGGCTTACTGGGGAGATAACGGGGGTCAATATCTATCTGGATTTCAGCGGTTTTATCTTCAAACAGGTAGTTATTATCGCGTAGTTTTTTCGTTACATAGCCGGTAATCTTTACGGCGGTGCTATCGTTATGTAGTTGCCGGGCATTGCGCATTACCTCTCCGATAGTGTAGGAATTATCCTGAAAAAAAAGAGGCAGCAACAAACAGAGCAGCAAGCTTTTCATGTTTAACATATTGATTTGCTATGAGCATAAACAATAATCATGTCTGATTGTTCGCTGATCAGCGACATTTGGCTATCTTGTATCATATAAATTTCATTCATGGGATTTCTTAAAACGTACAGTAGCATGTTCTGGCTGCTGGCTGGTATTATAGCCGGCAGCATTGCAGGGCTTATATTCGGAGAAAAGGTAGTCTTTATAAAACCGATTGGCGACATTTTTTTAAACCTCTTATTTACTGTTATTATCCCCCTGGTGTTTTTCTCTATTTCCAATGCCATTGCACATATCGACGCAGGGAATAAACTGGGGCGTATCCTGGGCATGATGTCCCTCGTATTCCTCAGTACCATCCTGATTTCGGCCTTTTTAACGATTGTGGCTGTATGGATATTCCCGATTCACCAGGAAGTGGCATTATCCAAATCTGTTCACCTGGAGCAGCCGGGTAATTGGGGGGAACAGCTCACCCGGTTATTGACCGTCAGTGAATTTTATGAATTGCTGTCCCGCAAAAACATGCTGCCCTTTATCATTTTCTCCGGGCTGGTAGGGTTTGCCGCTATGCGTACCGGTGAACGGGGCGCCGCTTTCCGGCACTTCCTGCATTCCGGCAATGAAGTGGTTAAAGAGGTGCTGACGGTGATCATGAAACTGGGCCCCATTGGTTTGGGCGCTTATTTCGCTTACCAGGTGGGCACTGTAGGACCACAACTATTTGGCACCTACGCACATTCGCTGGGCATTTATTACGGCTTCGGCACCTTCTATTTCATTTTCGGTTTCAGTCTGTATGCATTTGTTGCCGGAGGTATACCAGGTATTAAAATCTTCTGGAAAAATAATATTATACCTACCCTCACCGCCGTGGGCACCGGCAGCAGCATTGCCACTATTCCGGCTAACCTGGAAGCGGTTCCCAAAATGGGGGTTCCGGCCGATATTGGCAGTGTGGTGGTGCCGCTTGGAGCCACCCTGCACAAGGATGGCTCCAGTATTTCCTCTATTATAAAGATGGCGGTTGTTTTTGCCATGTTTGGAAAAAGTTTCGACAGTGCTTCCGTTATTGCGATGGCATTAGGCGTTACCGTTATAGCCAGCATCGTAGAAGGCGGTATTCCCAACGGCGGCTATATTGGCGAGCTGCTGGTGATGAGCATTTACGGCTTCCCGGTAGAAGCG
>NZ_DATCVJ010000478.1:0-2732 GCF_036566945.1 Chitinophaga sp.
TATCTCTAACGAACTATAGTCGTAGCTTTAGTCCTCCGTTCACTACAAAACCATCCAATGGTGCATAAATATCCCTGAACACCGGATGTATTACCGTGCCGGTATAAATGCTGTCGAAGCGGGTTTGCCGGGTATCCAGCATGTTTTCAAAATTTATAAATATGGAGAAATGCTCCCATAACTTTTCTGCCATAAATCCACATAACCAGAATGGCTTCCCGGTGGTGCCGTCGCTTAACGGTTGTGGGCTGTAGTAGTAGGCTTCCAGTCCTACTTTCCATTTATCTTCTATTTCGTACATCAGCACATTGTTGAGTCGATGCTTTGCGGTTAGTGGATTGTCCCGCGTTATGCCCTGCTCAGTTATCTGGGCGTCTGTAAAGGTATATCCAATGAATAGCTGGAAATCTCCATATCCCAGCTTTACATTGGTTTCCCAGCCTTTGGTATCCATATCGCCGTCTACGTTCCGGAGGCGGTAGGTATTGGTGGTGGCAGGTTCCATTAATAACGGATGATTGATCCGGGTATAAAAGAACAGCTGATTCACACTGAAACTCAACTTATCATCAAAGAAGGAAGTATGATAGTTAATGTCGAAGTTACCACCATATGATTTTTCCAGTTGATTGTTGTTGGCGCTGATGGGAAACACATTTCTGAACTGTATCCGCTCTGTTTCTTCTGTAAAGATAGTAGGTGTTTTATATCCTAATCCTCCACCAAGACGGGAACTGACTTTCGGTGAAATGTTGAAGAGTGCGGAGATGCGCGGCAATAATACAAAGCCATAATTTATCACATAATCTCCCCGGAGTCCTGTTTCCAGTTGCAGCCACTGATTGGCTTTCCAGGTGTTTTGTATAAAAGCGCCCACCGTTTGCTGATCATAATTCCGTTTGGGAAAAGTATCTGTTACCGCCGGATACTCTTTGAAATTATCCGTATAGTAGTTGATGCCTCCGATCCACTCTACGTTTTCATGCTGGTTGCTGTAGGTGGCTTCTGAGTAAGAAGACAGTTGCTTGCCGTCAAATACATAATCAGGAATAGTGATGGTGCGTTGAAAATTATTGACCGAGTTTTTTATAGTCAGCGTACTATGTTCGCTGAATTGGTGTTCGAAGGCCAGCTGTGTAGATAGCCGGGTGCTTTTATTTTTTTCGAAATAGCTGTGTGTACTGTCACCATGGCCTTTGAGGTATTTTATATCTCCGCCGGTGCGATCTTCAAATACGCCGTTTATTCCTACGTTCAATTTTGTTTTAGGACTGAAGTATATAAATAGCTTTGGATTAATAACGTACCGGTCAAATTTGGGAATGGCCGTAAACTCCGTGTTGCCAGGGGCGTAGGGCTTATTGCTATTACGGGAAGCAAATATAGTTACCCCCACTTTTTCAAATTTCTGGCCATAGAAGCCGCTGATGTCAAGTCCTCCGGCAGATGTACCATTGAGTAGAAAACGTAATTCTTTTTCTTCTGCAGGCGCTTTTGACACGAGGTTTACGAGTCCGGCTATGGCGCCACCACCATACAGGGTGGATGCAGCACCTTTTATCACTTCTACCTGTTTTAAATCTAATGGTGGTGTCTGGAGCAGTCCCAGTCCTCCGGAAAATCCGGCATATAAAGGAAAGCCATCTTTCAGGATCTGGGTATATCTTCCATCAAGCCCTTGTATACGAATACTGGAGTTGGCAGAAGTAGCGGAAACCTGTTGCGTTTGAATACCGGTACTTTCATTCAGCATCATCCTGATATCGCCCGGTTTCATATTCCCTTTTTCTTCCAGTTCCTCTCCTCCAATGAATTCCACCCGTGTAGGAATATTTTGAATGGTTCGGGTGCTGCGGGTAGAAGAGATCACTACTTCTTCGATTTCTTCTCCTGCATGTTCCAGGAGTACGGGTATAGTATCTGTAGGGAGTGGAGTGCTCAACTGCTGGCTGTATTCTTTGTAACCAACGAAATGTACCACAAGTCCGGGATGTTCACTGTTGATGTTGGTTAGTATGGCCAATCCTTTGGCATCTGTTTGTGTACCGCTGGCTGTGCCTTTCAGGAGCACCGTAGCACCGGCCAGTGGCGCTTTTGAATCGGCATCCTTTACAGAGACTATTATTGTATGTTGTGCCTGGCCCACGATAAATGAGCATAGCAATATTGCTAAGAAAGATATCTGTTTCATTCTTTGATTGATAGTAAATAAATGTAGTTCACCATAGGTTGGTGTTATTAGGGAGATGTGGCATAAATGGTCATGTGAACCGGGGCGGTTGGAAAACAGTTATCTTCCTGACAATCGCAAGGGATGCCAGAGAGCACTACTACATATAATGAAAACAATATGAGCCACCACTTCATGGGGCGAAAATAGAAAAAAAAAGAACACTTACTATAAAATAAGGTACACGCCCCAGTCGGGCGTATACCTTATTTTATAAATTAATGGCAGCAGTTACCGGTAGGGCAACAATTAGCTTTTTTTTCGCAACACTGCTCTTTCTGAGCAGCTGCCTTTTTGGCTTTAGCTTTTTTTTCAACACCGGCAGCCATTGCAGCAGTAAGACTTAGTGCGCAGAGGCCAGCAAATAAGAAACGTTTCATCTGGATAAATTTGAGATTTAATAATACATTATCCATAATAAGACGGTGATGTTGATAAAAGGACGCAAAATATCAGCAGAATTTTTTCTCCGGCGCTGAGTTGCTACAACAGGCTATAACAT
>NZ_DATCVJ010000479.1:0-3425 GCF_036566945.1 Chitinophaga sp.
TGATTTTGGAAGATGTAAAAAAGATTTTGGGAGATATAAGCGGATAAATATTTTATCCGCTTATATCTACGCTAATCTTTTTTAATCCTGAAAAACAAAATCTTGAAAATCAGCATAATCAGTATCATCCTGAGTAAGAAAAAAATCCGCATCTTTGCGGCATCAAAAACCCAATTTCGTTTGCGTACAGAACAGCGGATCAATAACATCAAAAATTTCCTTTACAGTTATCATTTCAGCAACGGTATGCGTACCACCATCAGTGTGGTAGTGCCTTCCCTCGTATTTGCCTGGTTTGACCAGCTGGGTCTTGGCATAGCCATGTCTATGGGCGCGCTGTGTACTGCCCTGAGCGATGTTCCCGGCACCATCATCCATAAACGGAATGGCCTGATCATCAGCACAGGACTGATCTTCCTTACAGCATTGGGCACCGGGCTACTCATCCCCTATACCATCCCCATGGCGATATGGATCGCCGGCTGCTGCTTTATGTTTGCCATGTTGCTCGTATATGGCAACCGGGGTGGTAATATTGGCACCGGGTGTTTGCTCGTAATGGTATCCATACTGGGCGAAACCCAGCTAACACCACAGCTTACCCTGTTGCATGCGTCTATGGTGCTGCTGGGAAGTATCTGGTACGCCATCCTGGCCCTTACCCTCTGGCAAATACGACCCTACCTCAATGTACAACAGGCATTGGGTGATTGTATCATACAAACCGCGCGTTACCTGGAAACAAGGGCAAACTTCTATACGCCCGGTGTGAATGTGGCTGATAACTACAAGGCAGTACTGGAACAACAGGTGATTGTGAACGAAAAACAGGAAAATGTCAGGGAACTCCTCCTGAAAAGGCGTTCTGCCCAACAAGGTACCACCAGCATCAACAAAAGCATGGTGCTGATATTCCTGGATATGGTGGACCTGCAGGAACAGATCATGGCGTCACAAACAGACTATAACGCGCTGCAGGCCGACTTTAAAGACGAAGACATCCTGGGGAAATTTCATGCCCTCATTCTTGAATTCACAGAAGAACTCAGAAATATTGGAATGGCGGTAGCTTCAGGTCAGCGATCCCTTCCCAAAACCAACCTGAAGTTTGAGATGGAGAAGGTAAAACAGTCCATCAGTAACATTACCCTGAAACTCCCTACCCTCAAAGAAAGAACACGCACTATCCCACTGACCAACATCCTGCAGAACCTGCAGGACATGGCCCAGCGTATTTATAATTTACACCGGCTTACCCGGCTCGAAAGACTAAAAGATGAATCGATAGATCCTAAACTGGAACTCTCGAAGTTCACCACCCGTCAGAAGTACGACTTTGAAACGTTCCGGGATAACCTCACGTTTAAATCTCATATCTTCCGGCATGCTATCCGGGTGAGTCTTGCTACCGTAGCGGGTTACGGACTGGGCATGGCATTCCACCTCGACCGGGTGTACTGGATTCTGTTAACGATCGTAGTGATCCTTAAGCCGGGATTCGGGCTCACCAAATCACGCAGTATACAACGTTTAATCGGTACCGTTACCGGCGCTTTATTTGCCGCGGGACTGCTATACATCACGCATAACAACACCGTTATTTTTATCGTGATGCTGCTATGTATCCTGGGCGCCTATAGTTTTATGAGCTTCCAGTATACGCTCAGCGTATTTTTCGTCACCCCATTCATCATCTTCCTGCTGCATTTTCTGCATCCATCGGATTTGTATAATGTAACCCAGCGGGTACTCGACACCTTCGTGGGCGGAGGTATTGCCTTCTTCGCCAATATGCTGCTATGGCCTACCTGGGAGCATAATTTCCTGCCGGATTATATGAAGAAGATGATGGAGGCGAACCGTAAATATTTTGAACTGGTGATGCGGGCCTATTCCAATGAACAGGTGACCGTCACCGATTTGAAGCTGGCCAGAAAAGATACGTATGTCGCTTCTGCCAACATGATGTCTGCCTTCCAGCGCATGCTCTCTGAACCAAAGAGTAAGCAAAAAAACGGTTCACAGGTATATCACTATGTGGTATTGAATCATACCTTCACTTCACATACTGCCACGCTGGCGGCTTACAGCATGCACCACGGCGTACAGTTTCCACGGCCCGAATACCGGGAAATAACGGATTACCTGCTGCACTACATGGATCAATTAACCCTGATGATTGATCCGGCTACCAGTGGTAGTGCTAGTTTATCTCCGCAGGTACATGCCTTCGAACGTCTCGATCATCACCTGGAAGACCTGGTACACAAAAGACAACAGGAAATCAATGAAGGCCAGGGGCCTACGCCGATACGCGATGAGATGCTGGAAACCAAACAAGTACATGATCAGCTGATGGCTATATTATCGCTCGTGAAAGATATGTGTAAAGCACTCACACAAAAAGAAGGAACCGAAGGCGCGAAAGAAGTGAAGTTGCCGGCAAAGTGAGGTAGGAGCGCAAACCTGCAGTCTTTCACCATACTATCTTAAAGTGGTTTGTAAGCATAGTCATATATTGCTTCCTTGCGGAACAAAGGCGATGCCACGGCCATTCTATACTATTAATTATAATAATATATTATTTATTTAAACTTGTTGAGTTTTGTACATTCAGCGTTCACATATGAAACGATAGTCCCCGCGATTTTTTGTCTTACTCAGGATTATACTGATTATACTGATTTCCGGATTTCTGTTTTTTTGATTTTGGAAGATGTAAAAAGATGAAGGGAGATAAAAGCGAATATCTGCTCATATCTCCCTTCATCTTTTTTAATCCTATAAATCCAAAGAAAAAAAATCAGTATAATCAGTATAATCCTGAGTAAGACAAAAAATCGCCAGGATCTACGCAATATTGCTAACCGCTTCCACTGGTGCATCCAGTATGGTAAACTGATCTGTTACCGGCGTAATAGCCGCCAGTAGCCGATCAAAGAAGGCAGGGCCTTCTGCGGCGTACCAGGGCAGCAGGTTTTCTTTACGTTCCTGTAAAGAACCTGCGGGGAACAGTTTATTTTTTATCTGGCGGATCTGATCTGTTTGCCACGCGAACTTTTTCTTTTCGGCGCGGAGAAATTTGTGTTCCAGTTTACCGATAGACTTCAATGCTTTTTTCCGTTCTGAGCCGGTAGTAGCCACGAGGGTGACGTCGATGCTGCGGGCTTTTTCTTCCAGCGCATCAAATAATTGCTCAATCGCAGCATATTCATCTTTCAATACCAGTGAGGCGTTAGTATGTTGCTTCACATAATCGTTAACGATATCTTCCGTGCTCTTAAAAAGTTCGGTGGTAGTAATGCCCAGTTTGTGCATTCTTTGCCGGGATACTTCATCTGTGAGCAACAGTGAATTACGCAATAATAATATGGGAAAAGGAACTTTATAATGTATAAATAACTGCTGTAATTCCAGCCAGTAGG
>NZ_DATCVJ010000480.1:0-24642 GCF_036566945.1 Chitinophaga sp.
CTTGCAAACTTAACTTTTGCCTCAATGGTAATATCTCCTGTACCGGGGTTGTAGAGATCATCATAATTTTCTGCGCGCACATATCCAGGATCTCCTCCATGGAAGCGGATACCATAATCAAATAGTTTGGGGCCGGTGAATTTTCCGGGTGTAATCAGGGGGCTGTAATAGATAGAGAAAGTATTACGCTCCATTGCTGATTTCCCACCCATTTGTTTCATATAGCCGCCACTGGTAGATTGGATGACCACCAGCCAGTCTTCTTTATCAGCATCCTTACGCGCTTTAAGTGCATCCAGCAGTTTACCTACATTGGCATCCACGTCTGAAATAGCCTGACGATAGGTGGCATTATCACTGAATCCAGCCTGTAAACCTGCCTGGGCTGGCCCGCTCAGGTTTACGATCAGTGCATCCGGACTGGCGGCAGACAGTTCCGTCACGGCCGCATCCACCACCCCCTTGTCGCCGGCAGATCTGCTCACGTCCACCACTTTGTCTGCATTATTCAGCAGGAAGTTGTTAAGGTCATCCCACTGTGTAATGGCAGTTACCTTGGTTGCGAGATTATCCTGTTTCAGATAGTAGATGAAGCTGAAATAATACTTGATATCTGCATGACTTCCCTGTACTGATTTTGGGATCAGCGTGCTATCGCCTATCTGGTGACTGAGATAAGGCATCCCGGTAGTTAACCCGGTCCAGCCGGCGGCTACCGTTGATACGGTATCATTCAATCCCTCCCAGGTGTATACACTTTTAGTCAGCAACCCTGTCATGACGGTTGGTTTAAAACTTTCCACCAACTTGCCCGGTGCGCCATCTATACCGATCAACAGTACTTTTCTTTTCTTGAATTTGGCACCGCCATAATTCAATCCTGTGGTATCGGAATCGTATTTAGACAATGCCGGAAACTCTTTCCGGCAGGCGCTTATACCCGCTACAAATAGGATAGCAACTGCGATCAATCCTCCGCGTATATATCCTGATAATAATTTCTGCATAAAGCATTCGTTTAAAAAAGAAAAAAATGCGCGTACTGTTAGAAAAATTTGAGCCATAAGCGGCCGTCAATTTCCCAGTTGGTATCAATCTGAAGATTGAGCCAGTAGGCTACCTGGTAAAACACTTCTTTGGTATAGGGAGGTGTTTGCAATTCCGCATTCCCTACGCAGGGTAATACATAATTCAGTACATCCCATACATAACCACCCTTCAATTCAAAGTTTTTCCCAATGGCGCCCGGAGCCTGGTTTCTGAACAAATTTCCTTTCCCTTCTTTACAAGGCCAGTAGCCGATCAGCTTATTATAATTGGGATGTGTTTCATCAATCTGGTTGGTGCAGGAATATTTCGCAATCACATCGCTGCTGAGTGAATCTCCCCATATACGTACATCAGACATGTACATATTTTCCGGGGTACCGAGAGAACCAGGGATATAGCCCATGGTAAGTGGGGCCGTGGTATTGATATCTCCAAGACTTGTAATGTCCTTGGTATTATTCAGCACGCCATCCGTATAGGTTCTGGCCCATCTCTTATTATCTGCCGTTGTGCAAATTACTGCAGTGAGTTGATGCCAGTTGCCATCATTCATCTTCCCTCCTTTACACTGCGTATTGCCCTTTCCTTTCTGGCCAAAGTTGATTTGCCAAACGTCACCTTCCTGGAAAAAACACCAGCCCACTACGCCGCCATCAAACGAGGCGCGTTTAGACAGGAATGCCGGATAGTAAGGTGCGAAGCCAGGACTATAGTTTCTCATTTTTGCTTCAATGGTATAGTTGCCCGTACTGCCAAAATTGTACATATCCTTATCCTGCAGAATAGCGTTTACAGCACCACTTCCCTGATCGTACATGTGTACGCCGTACTTAATGGCTTCCGGCACTTCTACTTCATGCTCATACAAATCCGGGCAATAGTAGAGCGAAAAGGCGTTGCGCTCTGCATCGGAATCGGCGCCATAGGTATTGTCTATTCCACCATGCGTAGATTGGATAATCACCAGCCAGTTTTCACTGGCGAAATCAGGCCTGCTTTTCATGCCATCCAGCAGTTCGCCGATATAGGTATCCACCTGGTTCACAGCAGCTACATACACCCGATTATCTGCACTGAAGGCGGAAGATTTACCAGCTTTATTAACACCGCTGAAATGCGTGATCATCAGGTCTACGCTATCTGCCTTGAGATGCTTTACTGCGGCCTCTTTCACGGCGGCGTCATCGTCGTTGGTGGTCACTTTCACGGTAGCATCTGCCAGTAATGTTTTATTCAACTGATCCCATCCGGTGACTGCAATTGTTTTCAGTTTTCGCTGACCGGAATTTTTCACTAACGTAAGGAAAGAAGCGAAACGGGCGCCGCTGGCAGATTTCGGCGTAAGCGTACTATCTCTGATATCATTTTTCTCTACACCTGTTCCGGTCATAATGCTTGCCCAGGAAGTGGCATCGATGGTAATGGAATCAGCAACAGCGTCCCAGCTATAGGTGCTATGTGGCATCAGGCTTTTAATCACCGGCGGTTTGATCTTTTTCATTTCGAGACCCGATAAACCATCTACTACTATCAACAACACTTTGCTCTTATCTGAAAAGGTAGGTTGCGGCGTATTGTCATCCGACACCGCCCCTATTTTTTTACAGGCGCCCACCAGCAGCAATGTTGCTACCAGCGTACCACCCAGGATATATTGTAAGGATCTTATGTTCATAATTATTTTATTTTGGCTGACTGTTGGGAGATGATCATCTGATATCATTTTTCCATACTTCTTCCGTAAGTTCCGGCAGGTCGGCAACATCCTCCTCCGCGGAGGAGGAAACGGCAATACCCCAATGATCAAAAAACGGTTTGAGGTTTACGCCGGCATACCTGCTGGCCTTCACAAAGAAGAAGTTTTTCTTTACTTCGTTGATGTAGGAAATACGCTGTTCGTGGCGGGCCTCTTTACAGATATATCCCATCATACCATACCCGTAACGCTGGAACAACTGAACAAAAGGTACCAGTCGCTGGAAAACGTCTGTTACATTGGAAAAGTGTTTGCCACTCCCAACGTCTTTGGCCGCCCAATCCAGTGCAGGTTGCACAAAATTTTGTTCTTCGTCGTATATGCGTGGGGGTTTGGTACCAAAGCGCTCTGCTATCTTAAATACAAACAGGTTATTGGAGGTTTCTCCTAATCCGTCTGCACCGCTCCAGCTCCACATACTACCCATCTGGAAGTTGTGTCCTATCTCATGAAAAGGTCCCCAGCTGGCGCCTCTGTTGATCTCTGCAATATCCAGAAAATCAGAATGCCAGTCGAGATACGCCATACAAGGATAACCATTATGACCACTGCCCAGCGAAATCTGTATATCCAGCACAAAACGTTGTGGTGTACCCGGCGCCTGGTCAACCGGATCAGCAGGATTATCAGATAACCCATACCATTCATGATAATCTTTCTCTATTACCTCATCCCATTTACTCATGACGGCTGCCGCATCAAATTTGTCCAGCAGACCGAGTAATACTTTGCGGTAGGCGGTGAGGATAAACCGTTTGCCTCTCAGTTCCAGCACCGGCACCTGAGAGCGGCGTACCTGGTCTTTCCACGCAACAGGATCGGTTTCTCCCAATACAAAGTCAGGTGCTTTACAAACGTTGCTCAGCATAATGGTCACCGTTTTTTTAGATGGCAGCGCAGGAATCATGTATACCAATCCGCCGTAGATATTGCGGATATAGTTTACCCCCGGCAGTACTACATTCCGGGTGGTGATCACACCAGCCCGCAACTGTGGCAGCTTACCATTTACATCATCGGTATGGGAGCCTATTTGCACGGCCATTCCCTCCATGCCTTCCGGCACTACTACTTTCAGCAGCTCACCGGGTGCCGCATAGTAGCCTGTGCTCAGCCAGGCTCCGGGAACTACACTGATCCGGATATTGGGTGAAGCCAGTTTAAAATCCAGGTTAAGTGTTACCGGCACATTATACAAACGGGGCTCCACCACCGAAATGAGGCCGGGAAACTTACGGGCATCCGCAAAGCCGCTGCTATCAATTTTAGACAGGCTGGTATCAATGCCGCCAACACCAGTCGTATCGGTAACCAGTGGTGTATCATAGCCGTCTTTATAGTTATAATCTTTTTTACAGGCTGTTTGTATGGTCAGCAACAGTGTTAACCCTACGACAGACCTGATAAGTGATATTTTCATTGCACTGTTTTTTAAGTTAAACACCATGATTATTGAATGGTAGATGGGAAATCACGATAATTCGCAGGCCATGATTTTCCTACCAGGTTCCATTCCGGTTGTACCGGTACCTTCATCCAGTTCAGGATCATAAAAGGGATATCTACCGGGTTAGGTACATATCTTTCCTGGTTAGGAATCACCGGAAACAGGAAGCCGCTTACATCACTAAAAGGCGCCCATTTATAATTTCCTTTGAGAGAAAAATTCTTCCCGGACGGGCTTTTATCAACAAACGCACCGCCCTGTCCATCCAGGCAGGGCCAGTAGCCAATGAGGTTAGCATAGTTAGGATGTGATTTATTCACATAGGTACGCGGCGCCCATTGTTTAATTACTTCGTCGGATACCACGGTGTTGAATATACGCACATCACTCATATACATATCCACATACTGATCGGTGAATACTTCTGTAAAATATCCCATGATCGTGTTGGCAGGACTGGTAATAGCTGCTACGTTGCTGGCCATGGAACCGGTTCTTTTGTTTTCACCATCCAGGAATACCGCCGCTACATAGCTGGCGCCTACTTTGGCTACAGTGCCGGTAATGGTATGCCAGTCTCCATCTGCAAAACTTACCGTTGGATTGATCTCGATTTTAGAACTGCCATCCCCAATAAAGAAGGAGATGTTGCTACCATTACGGAAAAATGCCCAACCGGGTGTGGTACCGCTACGAGCAGATACCTTCCCAAAGAATGGCGGATAGCTGTAAGTATAATTTCCGTTGGGACCTTTGTTGAACTTTACTTTCGCTTCAAAAGTCATTGCTCCTGATCCGATACTATATAGCTGCCCGTCGGCGTTCTCTGCACGCACATAGCTATCGGGAGGACCGTACAATCTCACGGCACTGCCTTCATATGGCACGCGGATATTTTCTGGTCTTACTACTACTTCACTTTCAAAGCGGGGATTGAAGAACAGTGTAAAAGTATTCTGCACAGGATTGGTGAAAGGCGTACCGTCATTATCTTCTGGCGCCACTGGCCATGTTCCGCCATGGTTAGAGGTAACGATCACCAGCCAGTTTTCATTGGCAAAGTTTTTACGGGCACGCAGTGCCGCCATGATGTTGCCTACACTTTTATCCGCATCGAGGATCGCCTGACTGTATTGCGGAACAGATTCATCGTATCCATATTGTTTACCGGCGGTTTCTACTTTATTAAATTCTGCAAACACGACGGAGGCACTGTCATTTTTCAGTTCGTCGATCACCGCGGTGGTCACATCCACATCTGAAGTAAATGTTTTATTGACGTCCATGCTGTTAGCGATCAGCTCCTGACTCAGTGTTGCCGAAGCGCAGAACGCTGCGCTGCGCGACATGACGCCGGCGTCTTTCAGATATTTAGTAAATACCGGGTAAGTGCTCAGGTTTTTATTGGAATAATCATCACCTGTTACGCCATGTTGTGCGCCGGTAACGCCAGTGAGCATATCTGCCCAGGTGGCTCCATCAGCGCCGGATGCATCACCTATACCAGTCCAGGAAAATACGGCGCTATCGCGCATACTCCAGATAACGGGCGGCTTCATCGATTTCAGGGTTTCTCCCCTGGCACCATCTATCACCAGACAAAGTACTTTAGGCGTTCCGGACAGTTTGCCCGGATCATTGGGATATGAATTGCTGTCAATTTTATTGATGCCCTCCTTGTTACAGGCAAACAACGTAGAGATGACGGCCATTCCCAAAAGCGAAATAATCTTTTTCATACTATGATTAACTGATTGTGATGATTATTTTTATTTGGCGATCACCATTCGGAAAATATTTCCTACCGCAGAATTATCAAATGAAGTAATCGAACCGTATACAATTACGGCTGGTTCTCCTTCTGCAGACACGGTTTCCGTCATCCCATAAACAAATCCTGCCAGCTTACCGGTATTGTTGTAACCTGCGGCCAGCGAGCCATCTGCATTTAGGATCACCATACCCTCTCTTACGTAATTATCATACTTGTCGAAATTTCCGGCCACTACTATTAATCCATTATTCATCTGCATGGCATGTGTAGGAGAACCGGAATTAAACAGTTTAGGTTTAAACGTGCTCACTACAGATCCATCTTCATTCAACAACATAATACCATCGCAGGGAACGCCGTTATATAGTTTAAAGGCACCGGTGACAATGATTTTTTTAGTGACCGCGTTATACTTGATGGAGAATATCCGGTCGTTTGCCCCGCTGCCGGATTTGAAGGTGGGGTCTATTCTTCCATGCTGATCCAGACACACAATATTTCCAGCGCCGACCTCATCAAATTTGTTGAAAGAACCACCCATCACCACCCTGCCATCAGGCAGTACAACCGCATCCAGGATGCTGCCGGCAGCACCGCTGAATCCTCTTGAAACGGCCAGGTTATAATGATAGGAAGAGTCGAGGTTACCGTCCATATCCAATGCCATGATACTGTTTACATATCTTACATCAATCGACCTGTCGGTTTTCGTAGAATTTCTGTAGTAGTACTGCAGATAGTTAAAAAACGTACCCAGTACCAACACGCGGTTATTGGTGTAAAATACTTTCTGCACCACACCGGATACACCGGCATTGAAAGCGGGAACGGTGTCGAACGAGTTCTTCTCCTGCTCCTCAGGATCTTCCTCGTGTGCGTTACCACCAGATGTTTCTGTTGGGATAATTTGTACAGTGGTGGTATCTACCTGCCCGCCGGGATAGATGCGGGTGAGGTTTGTCATACCCTTCATGCGGCCATATTGCGTAAAGAAACCACCCAGTACAAATTTACCATTGGGCAGCTGCACAGCTGTAGAAATACTTCCGGACATACTTACTGCCGAATCTGTTTTGAAAGCACTCACAAACTGTCCCTGTTTCTCTATCAGCGCAATACCATTCAGTGGATTACCCACTCCATAGCTGTTATACGTTTTGAAATTCCCTACCATCAGGTAACGGTTATCAGAAGTAGGCAACAGGTAATTAATAAAACCATCTGTACCGGTACCGGATTTGAAAGTATTATCCAGCTTTACTTTTCCAATTACTTTAAACACGGGTCCATGAAACACCTGCTGGCCGATATTTATATATGGGCTGCCAGAACTGCTGGCTGGCGGCACCTTTACAGTAATAGCCGCATCGGACACGGAAACTACCTCTGCCTGCTGACCAGACAGGAAAAAATGCAGGGAGTCTTTATAAGGCAGCAGTCCTGTTACTTTAAACGTGACCAGGTCGCCGGAAGATCCCTGTGAAGGATTGGGCAGTTCATCACCGAACTTCACTCCCAATGGCGCCTTTCCACCTGCGTATGGATCGGGAAATACGCTCCCGCTATCTTTTTTGCAACTGGTCACTACCACCAGCGATAGCAGCAGTAACCATATATTTTGTCTGAACAATTGCATCATCTGAATAATTTGTGAAAGGAGTAATTAATGTAAGTCCAGGCCATACTGCAAACAGCGGCTATAGAATTCAAATGGGCTGAACCCAAAATAATGCTGCGAAAAAACCAGCACATGCACGGCCCCATTGGTAGGTTCAATATTTGACGACGCCACGGGAGCCGAAAACCAGTACATTGGCGGTTGTGATATATCAGGCGTATAAGAAATCCGCAGCTGCCGGTAGCCCGCATATTGTGCGCCTCCTTCGTCGTTATATACTACACCGAGGTTCATAGGTATACTGTCGTATGAGCGCATAAACACACCGGGATATGTTTTATACTGCAAAGGATCTATCTGCGGGATATCATTCAGCATATACTTTCCTTTGAAAATATAACGGGAGAGCATTTCCCGCCATACCGGCACTGGTACCTGTGATAATTTGGTGATCGTATCTTTTCCGGTGAGGAACAGCGTCTGGTTCACCACGGAGATCGTACTATCGAAACATGGATTAGACGGGGCGAAAAAGGTGATGGTTTCATTTTTGAAAACATTTTCCATTTTTGTCAACGTGATTACCTCCAGCAATTTGCTGAAGTACTGCGGTTTTGATTGCAGGTATTCCAGCACAGTGCCATTGAATTTTCCTTTTGCCAGACCGGTATCCTGGTAATAATCTTTTTTGCAGGCGGCAAACAGCATCACCATTAAGGTGAAACCTGCTATGAGCGATACATATTTATTTTTCATGTTCAGCAGTTTTTAGGTTTAACGCCAGTATTCATTCAGTTTCATTAATGAGTTGTTGGTAAGCGCACTTTCCGCGATGGGCCAGGTCCAGGCGCCACGCTGGAAAGCCGATTGGGAAATGGGGGCGGTGCAATACTCCTGGTTGAGGATACGGTGTGTGCGCACCAGGTCATAGTAGGCATGTCCTTCTCCCATCATTTCTTTGGCACGCTCCCAGAAAATAGCATCCTTCAGTTCTGTGGGATCATTACCTGCGTAGAGAGCGGTTTCTGCCCGACCCCGGATGATATTCAATAAGCGGATCGCCTCCGTTTGGTTGGCGGTGCCTAACTCCGCATTCGCCTCCGCAGCCAGCAGAATGGCATCTGCATAACGGAATACGATCAGGTTACCATCAAAGGCAATGTTACTGCCGGAGTTGCCGATGAATTTCCTGAACTCTACCAGGTTGCCTTCGCGGTACATGGTATTGGCATCAAACCAGAGGTCTTTTCTTTTATCAGCTACGCCCAACGGGTACATCTTCTCCAGGAACTTGCCTACGTAGTTTACATAAGAATAGCCGCCATTGGAGTGTTCCAGCACATTATCGTTCAGGTACTGATAACCCAGTCCGCGCACTTCTCCATAGTTCACATTCTGTGTCAGCTCAAACAATCCTTCTTCTGATCCTCCCCTGTACAGGCGGCGAAATTCTGACGTGGTGAGCAGACGATGTGCACCACCATTTTGTTCCATCAACTCTTTGCCGAGTGCCACGGTCGCCTTATAATATTTATCTTTATTCCCTTCATCGAAACCTGCATTCCACATGTTCATGTGCATCATCAGTGCCAGTGCAGATCCACGGCTGGGGCGCACGGCTTTCATTTTGGGGTCGCTGTAAGCCCATGGCAGATCATCTTTGTACTGCGCCATTTCGGCGATGCAGGAATTCAGTACATCGGTAAACTTAGTACGGCCGATGATTTCATTGAAGTATGGTTTCGTGTAATAGGGTACATCTCCATACAGGCGTACCATCAGGAAATACAGGAAATTTCTTACCCATATTCCTTCCGCTTTATATCTTCGTTTATCCGTAGCCGATATCTCCGTGTCTGGAATGTCATCTACACGGTCTATCAGGATGGCAGCCGATTGTATCACCCGGTAATACCCCTGCCAGTTGGGGATATCGTTAAAATGGAAAAAGCTATTCCAGTAAGACTCATTCATCAACCCCTTCAAATCGTTGTACACCAGGAAATCGTAGTACGGGCGTCCCCATATGCCGCGGGAAGTGGACGTTTGACGGTATATACCGCAGCGGAATTCCGCTGCAAGAAAAAAGGAGTTAGTCAGCAGTACATCCGCGATCTCTCCGTAAAGGTTATTGGTAAACTTTTCCGCATCTGCCTTGGTTTGCCAGAAGGTAGAACCGGATTCTTTGTCGGTGCTACTCGTTTCCAGGAACTTCTTACACCCCGGCATGCTGGTGCAAAGTAAAGCGGCCATTCCTATCGCAAAAACTAAACGCTTCATATATCACAGTTTAATTGCTTAATACATTGATTGTTGATATCCTAGAACTGCACGTTCAAACCCATCGTAACGGTTTTCCTCACCGGGTATCCGCCTGTCTGATCTCTTCCGAGTGCAGATACGTTTTCCGGGTTAGGACCGCTGTATTTGCTGAACATAAAAGGATTGCCCAGCGTACAATACGGACGGCAGGAAGTAATACCCCAGCGGATGGTTTTGTCGCGCGGTATGGTATAGGCCAGCGTGATAGACTGAATCTTAAAGTAAGAGCCGTCTTCCTCGAACAGGGTCTGTTCTACGCGATAGGGCCGGATATTCTTAAATCGCTGATAATCGTATGGGTTAGGATATAATGCATTGTCGCCGGTCTTCGCCCAGTAATCATATTGATCCAGTGGCACCAGGGCGCCCGGTACTGTTGGCCTTCCGTTGGCATCATATCCAAATGGGTTGGAGAAGCTGTTAAAGCGGTCCTGCACGGCGTTATTTAATATGGCGCGGATAGCAGTGTAGCTACCGGTAATATTAAGCGACCAGGGACCATACTGCACATATGAACTAAGTCCTCCGGTAGCGAGTGGCTGAGAGTTACCCGCGTAAATAACATCTGCATCGTTAATAATATAGTTACCATCAAGGTCTGTCCACCTCGGATCACCGGCTTCTGTATAATAATAATTTTTAGCATCGGCAGAAGACACCAGCAGCGGTCTGCCGGTGGCCGGATCTACCTGTACGCTGGCATCTTTGGAATACGCGCCGGTATTGTTCAGCAGCAGGTTGGTAAAACTGTTGCGACCTACACGGTACAGGATATTTTGTTTATTCACGGCATCATACCATACATATTCACGTTTACCATTTGGCAGGCGGGTCAGGATATTTTTATTCAAGGCGCCATTGACAGAAATGGTCCAGTTTATTTTGCTGGTAGGAGGTAATGGGCGATAAGTGACATTAAACTCCACCCCGATATTCATCATGGCCGCATCATTCGTTTTCACTTTGCTGAATCCACTGCTGGTAGGGAGTTGCAGTTCCATCAACATGTCGCTCACTTCTTTTACATACACGTCCATTTCGGTCGACAATTTACCTTTCCACAATCCCAGGTCAAGACCGCCATCCCACTGCGTAGTGGTCACCGGCTTCATACTGGCATTCGGTAACTGATCGTAGGAAATGCCGCTCATAGGCCGGTCATTGTATCTGCCTCCGTTACGATCATCGTACACACCATAAGCGTCGAAAATGGTACCCTGTGGTGTTACATTGCGACCCCAGGTGGCCCGAATAGAACCATAGTCCAGCCAGGTTTTATCTTTCAACAAATTCTCCTTATTAAAATTCCAGCGAACGCCGATAGACGGGTTATTGGAATAAGGTGTGGCTTTACCGGTAGTAGAAGATGCATCGCGCCGGTAGGTCAGGTCCAGCATATATTTCTGCATGTAGTTATAGGAGAAGGCACCTGCAATAGATACCATCCTGTTATCGGAACTACCATCCAGTACACCACCTGCATCGAATGCACCACCAGATCCGATTGGCCCCAGCACATGATCACTGGGCGTAGCGCGCTGACGCAGCATGGTAGCCTGAAAAGTGGTTTTAGTCAGCTCATTAAAAACAGAAGCGGTAAAGTTATGTTTATCATTTACCGACTTGTAATAAGAAAGACTGCTACGGCTGTATAAATTAGTAGAACGGTCGTTATAAGCCCTTACTTCCGAATAGTTATTATTGATCGCTGCCGGGATGAAGTTATCCTCAGTACCGGTGGTATTGCCAAAGCTGAACTGACTCGTAGCATGTAAACCTTTGAGTATTTCATAGTCTACATCCACGTTGGTAGTAACGTTGGCGGTTTTATTAATGTTATCATTTCTCAACGCGGCTACTGCACTGGCGGAAGCTGAGTAAAAAGAAGGAGCCGGCAAAAGGGAAGACTGGCCCCCTGCTTTACCTACATCCGTTTGCGTGATACCGTTACCACTACCCTTGCTGTTTTGTCCGAGGCTGGTAGTTACCGCACCGTAGATCTTCAGCCGCGGTGTAGGCCGGTATTGCATGTTGGTACTGAGCGTATAACGATTAAAGTCTGTGTTCTTCACTACTCCTTCTTCATTATAATAACCCAGATTCACTTTATAGTTAAAACGATCATCACCACCGGACACCGTTACGTTATGCGTTTGGTTATAGGTGTATTTATAGAACAATCCCTGCCAGTCGGTAGAGTTATTGTAATAAGGATTGAGGCTGTCTGCCAGGAAAGGCGTGGCATTGATATCTGCCTGCGCGTACTTCAATGAGTCGGTATAAGTAAGGATCTGCCAGATGCGTTGCTGTCTTTCTCCATTACCGCCAA
This sequence comes from Chitinophaga sp., assembly GCF_036566945.1. Taxonomy (GTDB): domain Bacteria; phylum Bacteroidota; class Bacteroidia; order Chitinophagales; family Chitinophagaceae; genus Chitinophaga. The sequence goes on from NZ_DATCVJ010000480.1 coordinate 12,297, forward strand.
TTACCTTCCGCAGGGTAGGCGGAATGCTCACAAAGAAATTACCTGAATATTGTACAATAGGTACTTTCGATTTACCTCGTTTGGTATTGATCAGCATTACGCCGTAAGCACCACGCGACCCGTACAAGGCAGTCGCCTGGGCATCTTTCAGGATTTGTACACTCTCAATATCTTCCGGTGGAATGAGTGACAACGGATTCAAACCCGGGCCCGCCTGGTTAAAACCATACTGGTAATTGGAATTGGCATCAACAGGAATACCATCGATCACAAACAGCGGCGAGGTAGGCGCCAGGAAAGCATTGCTGCCCGAACCGGTGATGTTCAGGGTAGACAAGCCCCTCATTTGGATAGTACCGGCATAACCTGGTGCGCCGGTATTATTCTGGATATTTAAACCTGCCACTTTACCCTGCAACAGTTCCAGTACGTTAGATACTGGTACATCCTGTAATTGTTTACCACTGATTAATACAGTAGATCCGGTAGTGGTTTCTTTTGTTTTTTTCTGATACCCGATCACCACTGTTTCATTCAGTTTATTTTCTTTTATCGTGAGATAGATCCGCATCAGTTCACCGGTCTTCGCTTTTTGCACGGTGGTATTAAAGCCCATTGCCTGAAAGCTGATATCGGCGCCGGCCGGTACGATAACAGAGAAAGTACCATCGCCGCCGCTGGCGCCTACGCCTTTGGGTGGTTTGCCGCTAAAGATGACTACGCCCGGCACCGGAGAGTTGCTGCCTTTCTCATACACAATTCCTCTTACTGTAACCGTCTGATCCTGTGCCGAAGCTGCAGCAGCGAGCATGACAGCTATCAACAGCATGATCAGCGGTTTTATCTTCCCTGGTATAGTGTTATACTTATACATGAAGGTTTGATTTTATCATTTGATGATTTTATTTTCCTGCAGATGAATTTATTTTCACGCAGATGCTATCTGTTTGGATCAGTTGTCCCTGAAATCAGGATTTCCTTTCCAGAACCAGAACACAATTTTCCAAACACCCGGCTGGTAAATAGCGAACTGTGTTCCTACCTGTGCGGTGACTCTCAGTGCGCCATTGGAAACGCGGTCGTAGCTAAAAGTAGCTACTGCACGATCTCCTGTACCATTGGTATATTTTGTTTGCCGTAAAGCCAGCGGAATAGGATAGGCCACGTCATAGGTAACTCCTTCCGGTGTAAATTTTGGCGCCCCGAAGTGATGCACTACCTCTTCCCATTTGGTATGCTTAAACAATGCGGGATCGATAGGATTGTAAGAGGAATCCCGGAACTCAAATGTGAGCGAGTTACCGGTGGCATTCGGATCTTTATAGAATACCGTTATCACCCCTGAGTTACCGATGTAACTATCGTCGTTGTAGTTTTTCACACCAGACACCAGGTAGGCATACGTGTATCCGTTAGCGTTACCTGTTACCGGATCAATGGAATTGGGTTCGTATGGCTGCGGACGAAGTGGTTTCAACGCCAGGTTGCGGATCATTTTACTACCGCCGCTGTTGGATACTTCCACATCAAATTTATACCCGGAGTCCGGCTGCATTTTGATAGCGTTCAGGTATTGCAAATCGGTAGGCGCCCACATCACGAACTGCCCGGAATGCTCCCGCACTTCAAACAGGTGGTGCTGTTCGATGGTCCGTTTTTTCTCTACTTCTTCCCGGGTTGCTTCAAGGCCGGTATACGCTTCCTTCCATACCAGCACCGGGAAAGTTTTATTAAAAATTTCCGCAGATTGTCCGTCTCCCCCTCTCATATTCATGATTTTAAAAGTGAGGGGACTGGTGGAATTATCTGCATTGAAAATATTGGTGCCTGGATCTTGCGGCAACAGGGAAGTTCTTCCCAGTACCGGTTCAAATGTTGTTTGGTTATAGTTGGCACCGGAACTAATAAAATCCACGTCCGCCGGCACTTTTACACAGGCATACAGTAGTAATCCGGAGGCGGCCAAAACTGTCAGCAACTGAAATGGTCTTTTCATTGTACAATTATTTATCGGCTTCAGCTAAAAGCTATTTGTTAAATCTGTTGATGAATTCATTAAATCCAAACTCATGATCTTCTGCCAGGATATGCAGCACACCATTCCTCAAATACGTATCCATTGACATGGTATTAGCTCTTATCCATTTGCTGATATAAAAGGAACCTTTGGTATCACTGTAAATGATGTATGCCGGTCCGCCGCCTGCATAGCCGGAGGCAGTTTGCGTATATAACTGCAGGTTCACTTCGCGGCTGTATTTGATGGAGTTGATACCACGGCCATCAGGATACATCACCAAACTATCGGTGGGATATACGCCCGGCACCACGTAACGGCAAAACAACGTATCCAGGTTGTTCTGGTCCAGATCAGCCAGAGATAAGGGGGCCAGCCCTTCTTTTTCCCGCAATACATTGAGGTTGCGCATGGCTGTTTTAAAACTGGTATTAGTCACCGCAAATAAGGTGAGCTGCGTATTACTCATGACCCGTTTTAAACCGATCCGGTCAATGACCACCACCATAGAATCAAAAACGCCTACCTGACTTTTAAGATAATCGTACATGTTGGCATCTATCTGCGTAACACCCTTCGTGTATGATTTATATCCTCCATCCTTCTGGCAACTGGTAAGAAATGCACCAGCCATTAACAACAGAAGGCCACCTATTCCTATATAAGTATGTATCTTTTTCATAGCTGTTATTATTTATTCCAGTAAGCATTTTGAACAAGCTGGTGATTGGCACTCAGCACTTCATCGGCAATAGGCCAGTAGATCCCTCCGTTTTGTAATAATGGCGCCAGCTCACTGCTGCCGGGACGCAGACGGGCAAAACGTACCTGGTCATACCATCTCCAGCCTTCTCCCATCAATTCTCTTCTTCTCTCTTTAAAAATTTCCACCAACAAATCTTTGCCTTTAAAAGAAGGGCTTACAATGCCCCTGCTCACCATAACGGTAGACAGCCATTGCGTGGCCTCATTAGGATCATTTAATACGGTAGCCGCTTCTGCTCTTAATAGTACCAGCTCTTCCAGGCGGGAGAACATCATCGTGCCGTTATACAACCGGAAAGCACCTTTGTCGGCCCGCCCATCTTCAATCACTTTAATTTTGCTGAACACTGGTGTATTGGTGGTGTAATTGGAGAAGTAATAGGTGGTCAACGGATAACCGGTAGCCAAATCAATACTGAAGCGCTCATCGCCGTTCCAGTCGAAATATTTAAGAATAGAATCTCTTGGAATATACATGGCCGGCAGCTGGTTGCTGGTAATAGGTTGCGCCAGCGTGTATTCTTCCAGGTGACCAGCAGTGATACCTTCTGCATTCAGATAATCAAAAGAAAAATTCAGAATCTGGCTCGGCCCTCTGCGCGCAAAGAAACCACTATCGCTCGCACAGAGTATATCCGTTTCCGGTGTGAAAGAAGCATCCGCACGCGTGTAATTATCCAGGATAAAACGGGTGTAAGACATTACATCCGTATAATGTTGCTGCCATGCTGCAATATGTGACAGCACTGCATAGGCGCTGATTTTATTAAATAAGGTACCTGCCCAGAAACTGTATCCCTGGTTGAAATAAAAACCGGGACTCTGTGGATCTGTGCTATTATAAATAAAGGGCAGATCTTTGGCCGCCGCTATCATTTCTTTTTCTGCAAAATCGAGCACCTTTGCCTGTGGCGTGCGCGGCAACTGCGGGAACTGTCCATCGAAAGAAGATACTATCAACGGCACATCTCCCCAGATACGAACGATATAGAAATACAGGAATGCCCGCAACGCCCTTGCCTGCGCCACATCCAGCTGATGATTCAACGCGGTATAGTAAGCATCCTTTTTGAGTATGCCACCGGACTTTTCAATGAACAGGTTGGCCGCATTGATAGCAGCATAAAACCTGCGCCAGCTTTTCAGCGATTGCAGTTGTGGGAAAGAAACATTTAATTCATTATGGACGATCGCCTTCAGATCGGCCCGGGAAGTAGGTAAAAAGTCGCCTTTGCGGAACTCTCCATACATCCAGAATGCGGCATTATCCGTCAGTGCAGCACGGGTCAATCCATACACACCTACCAGCGAGCTGCGGGCATCTTCCACAGATGACCAGTAGTCCTTGTCCGTCACCAGTCGCGTGGATTTTACATCCAGCATTTTACTGCAGGACATGCACATGGTGATTAAAGCCAGCACCAGTGCTTTTTTTGTTCCTAATCGAAATATATTATTCATGCTTAATGAAATGACAAATGATTATAAATCCAGTTTCAATCCAATGGTGTATGTTTTGGGAATGGGTATTGCATAACCATTATCATAGCCGTTGTAATAAGTCAGTTCAGGATCGCCGCCCGTGTAACCGGTAAACGTAAGCAGGTTGTTGCCGGTGGCATATACATAACACCTGCTGATACCAGGCGCTACTTTCTTCATCCACCTGGTACCCGCCAGGTCATAGCCCAGGGATACGGTACGTAGCTTTACAAAAGATCCGTCTTCCAGGAACAAATCCTGATCCGCACGATAAGGGATCACCGCGCTCCATGGATTATACATCGGATATGTTTTCATATTCTCCGGATGCTGCCAGTAAGTGATATCTTTTACAGACTCCAGGTTGGATTGTCCGTCGTGGTTTACAAAATCGTAACGCACCGCCGCTTTGCGGTTCAGGATATTCATACCGCTGGCAAAATAAAAGCTGAATGATGCGCTGAAATTTCTATACTTGAAATTGTTGTCGAAGCTGCCGGTATATACAGGCATACTATGTCCTTTCATCACTTTATCGTTGTCGTCTACGATAAAATCACCGTTCCTGTCTTTCCATGCCGGATCACCGGGTTGAAATGCTACACCTTTGAAACTGAGTGGTTCATTATTTTTTGGATTGGTGGGAATATCAGCCTGCCTGCTGTATCCGCCGGTATTTTCATACACCCAGAACTGATCTACTGCCTTGCCTACTTCAAACCGGCGATCGCCGGTAACGAATGACTGTACGCCACCCGGTAAAGCTTTCAGGGTATTTACATTCCAGGCGCCGCTGATAGCTGGCGTCCATTGGAACTTTGCGGTACGGATTACATCGCCCGATACGCCTGCTTCAATACCCCGGTTATTTACGTGCATGCCGCTCATATAGGCACTGGCATAACCTGATTCCGCTACTACCGGCATTGGCAGCAGCATATTGCGATCATCTTTTGAATAATAATCTGCTGAAATACGCAAACGGTTATGAAAGAAAGCAGCGTCTGTACCGATAGTGAGTATGTCTGTATAAGACCAGCCGATGTCGCTTCCTACCCAGCCATAGGAATAAGGTCTGGATAAACCGGCAACACCGGTATACGAGTAGGCGTTGGGGTTACCTGACCATCCCATGTCCACTTTATACTGTGGACCGGCAGCAAAACGGTCGTCACCATACATCCGGCCAACACGTCCCCAGGAAGCGTGCAATGTCCAGTCGCTCAGCATAGGTGTTTGCATGATAAACTGGTTCCTGAGATTCCATTCTCCGCTAACAGCTGGGGTAAACAACCAACGTTTGGAAGGTGCTACCAGTGAAGAAGCATCATCGCGCAGTGTTAAGGTGAAACGATAAATGTCGCGGTAGTTATATTTTACATTACCGTAGAAAGATAACAGCCGTTGCTTTTCTGCATCAATAAAGCGGTACACCAGCTGGTTGGCAAAATATAGCGGCGCCAGGTAATTGGATTTACCGGCATCGCTTTCCACAATATTCACTTTTATGCGATCGCTGATACCTTTATAGGCACGCTCATAGCTGTACTTCTGGAGGTCGGCCTGGAATGACTGACCAGCTTCAAAATTAAAGTGATGATCACTGGAAGGCGCCCAGGCATAGTCTATTACGTTTTCAAAACCAGTGCGCTGGTTATTACCAAAATAATTGGAGGCATAGTTAGCACCATCCATTAAGGTAGAGGGATAAAAAACATCTCTTAAGTTTTCATTGTAGTCGTATAACAGGCGCGTGGTATAACGTAGTTGCTTAAACGCAAATACCAGCGAGAAGGTTCCTTGTATACTGTTCACATGATTTTTATCGAACCCTTTACGGAAAGCATCGCGATACTCTCCATACGCTTCTTTGCTGGGTGACAGCGGGTTTGACAGGTCAGGGATATAGGCTGTTTCCAGAAAGCGGTCCTGCATGGAAGTACTTCTGACACGATCCATCCTGTTGGCATTGATCATAGCAGAAGCCATGAGCCATTTAATGGGCGACATGTTTACAATAAAAGAGCCGGTGTATTTATCAAGGCGGGTATTATCTGCGATACCATTTGCCTGTGTTTTATCGCCAAAGAAACGGAAGTTGGCTCTTTCAGAACCACCGGAAATACTGGCGTTAATGCTGTGTTGTGTTGTATTTTGAAAGTACAGATCGCTCCAGTTGGCGTTACCGAAATAACCCTGACTGGAAGAATCGCGCAGGTAAGATGGAAAACTAAGTGAATCTGCCGTAGTAGCGTACTGTTGATAGAACGGTCTGCGGAAGCGATTTTCATATTGTGCATTGGTCGTATAAACCGGATCAAAGAGGTTAACGCCGAAGTAACTGTTCACACTAATTTTCCGTTGACCGGAAGTTGCATTTTTAGTGATGATATTAATTACCCCATTGGCGCCGCGTGGCCCAAAGAGACTGATGGCCGCTGCATCTTTATATACCTGTACATCCTGTACGTTGTCCAGGTTCACGACAGAAAGCAGATTGGTAGCGGGTCCCAGCCGGGTTTGATCGGAGTTCTGTATATCATACACCAGGTTGTTATCGCCTATCAGTGGTACACCATTAATATATACTGCTGGTTGCACCTGGGCTACATCTTTTTTAGACAGCAGCGGCATGGATAAACCACGGATATACATATACTGCTCTGCACCTGGTTCTCCGCTGGGCTCTTGTGTATAGAGTCCGCGGATATTTCCTTTTACCATTTGTTGCAGTGAAGTATAAGGAAAGAGCGCCACGTGATTAACATTCAAGGTATCATTGTTCTTAAATGCTGCGGCCACCGATTTTCTATTGATAGTTCTGATCACATCATACTCAGAAATAACGGTAGTATCTTTTTCTTCGTGGGGGATAGAATCCAGTGCTGGAAATGGTTTCCCATCAACTGCCGCCATGGCGTGTGGCGAGCCAATGCACAAAGTAACATGCATAGTACAGCAGGCTGCTATCAGCGAAAGGATCCAGCGCCGCTTTTTTCCGGACAACCGCATGGATAGATGATCTCTCATTGTTCATTAATATTTGAAGTGATTCATTCCGGGCAATAACACGCTGTTCAGGCATTTTTCAATGTCTGTGCACAAGCAGTATACCGCCGTTAATTCAGCTATATGTTGCTAATAAAATCTGTTAAAAATGACCGTAAAAATTACGCATAGGAAGGGCGCTTCCCGTGGAATACCAGTGAAATTTTTTCATTGTTCGTATGTTTATATAAGAAATAAGCTGTTTCAGAACATAGCTCCGCCTATAGACAAACAAGGTTCATCATCATAGCAAAAACATCAGGGATACACGGGTTTCAGGTACACAAAAGAGGGTTAGTCTTTCTGTTCAACTGAGGCAGTACTTGTTCTACAGAGAATTTTATAGCGTTAAGATTTGGTTTCGGAAAATGCTTTTTGAAATTGGTTGAATACTACACTATCGTTTCATTGTTGTCCACTAACACCCACAAAATAATAAGCGTATTTGCCACGTCATATTCTCAAAATAAAAGATGATAAATACATGACACAATAAATTACAACAGACATTTCCTCCCCCACTACTCCGACATACAGATGACAAAGAAGCGCTGATCCATCTGTAAGATGATCATGTATATTTTTAGAGAGATGACCTACATTTGCCGTGTAATTTTTTGATATGAAGCATTTTATATTGGCAAGTACCTCCACTTTGTTCGGGGAAACCTATCTGGCTTATCTGCAACCAGCCATGAAAACATTGTTTGCAGGCGTGGATGAAATCATCTTTATTCCATTTGCCCGTCCGGGTGGTATTTCGCACGACGACTATACCAGCAGGGCAGCAGAAGCTTTTGCCACCATTGGCATCCGCGTACGCGGACTGCATACCTTCGATGATCCGGCTGCAGCCATTAAAAATGCCAAAGGTTTTTTTACCGGGGGAGGCAATACTTTCCTGTTGGTAAAAACACTGCATGAACAGGGACTGATGTTTATATTACGTGATGCAGTAAATAGTGGTATCCCTTATATGGGTTGCAGCGCAGGAAGCAATATAGGCGGGGTTACTATGAAGAATACCAATGATATGCCGATTGTATATCCGGGTAGCTTCGATACGATGGGACTGATTCCTTTTAACCTGAATCCACATTACCAGGACCCCATAGAAGGTTCCCAACATATGGGGGAAACCAGGGAAACGCGTATCAAAGAATACCTGACCCAAAATACAACCCCGGTGTTGGGACTCAGAGAAGGCAGCTGGATCTACGCGCACGATACTTCTCTCACGCTACAAGGTAAGTTGAGCGCCCGTATTTTTGAAGTGGACAAAGCGCCCTATGAAATACCCGCTGGCAGCTCACTGACCTCCCTGAAATAAAAATGCAGCGAATCCTTTAAAAGAACAATCATTCTTTTATCTTTGTCACATGCGTGCAAAAGATGAAAACAAAGCCATCATCATCCGGGAGAAGGCCATGGAGATGATTGTTCAGGAAGGATTTGATGGTCTGAGTATGCATAAACTGGCCAAGGCGGCCGGCATATCTGTCTCTACTATCTACATCTATTTTAAGAACCGGGAGGATCTGCTGAATCAATTATATGTTGAGACGGCCAACCTTTTCATCAGCGCGATGCTGAAAGGGTTCAGTCCTGACATGAATTTCGAAGCAGGATTATGGCAACAGTGGCATAACCGCTATCAGCATATCCTCCGGTATCCGTTGCATCATCGTTTCTGGGAACTGTTTCGTAACTCCCCTCTCATTGAAAAGCAGGACTACTCAGACGAACACACGTTCAAACAAGCCATGCGCCAGTTTGTATCGAATGCGGAGCAGAAAGGAGAGATCGTAACCCTGCCAGCGGAAGTTTTCTGGGCAGTTGCGTACGGTACTTTTTATACGCTTATCAAGTTTCACCTGGACAATGCCTCTATGTCGCGCGGCCCTTTTTCACTCACCGATGACATCCTGAAACAAACTTTTCAACTGGTCATGAAATCACTGCGGGTATAACGGTCACGCATATACCATCTTTTATTATCTTTGTGCCGGCAAAAGTGTAGTTCAGCTGGAAGAACGCTTGCCCCAACGCTTGAGGTCACCGGTTCGACTCCGGTTGCTTTTGCCAATTTTCACTATAACGGTTACGCATATACTATATTTCATTATCTTCGCAACGGTAAAAGTGTAGCTCAGACGGAAGAGCACTTGCCCTGCACGCAAGGGGTCACCGGTTCGACTCCGGTTGCTTTTACCAACTTATCTTCTCTCCCACTACACAGCTATCAATACATTTAATTTATTAATTTCGCCGCGGCGGCAGCATGGCTTAATGGAAAAGCACCCGCTTGCCAAGTGGGACATGTCAGTTCGAGTCTGGTTGTTGCTGCCTTTCTTTCTTTTTAACCGCGATCATCATGCCCGAGTTTTCCGCAGCCGAGTGGGACAAGTTTTACGAAGTACTACAATTTCTCAGCAAACATCCTTTTGACGCCCCCGATACTGATCGCTTAAAAGGATTGGTGACAAAAATTTATAAAACCGCCCGCAAGGACATCAAACAAAAAGAAGATGCCCGCCGCTACGAGGCCGATCAGCAAAAGCTGCAGAACACCGTCGTGTTCCAGCAGGGCTTACAGTCGTCCGTAGACCAGGCTATTGCCGATACCATTTATTTACCGGTACAACAGGAACTGGAAAGTGCCTGCATCTGTTATGCCTGCAGAGGATTATATACCACCGTACATTACCACTATCACCGGCTTTGCCCCCGCTGCGCACAAACTCACCTGGAAAAGAAGTCGCAGCGTGTATCCCTTACCGGTAGAACCGCCATTGTTACCGGCGCCCGCATGAAAATCGGGTATGTAACGGCTTTGCGCCTGCTCCGTGACGGCGCTACCGTAATAGCTACCACCCGCTTTGCTGCAGATGCCCTGCTGCAGTATAAGAAGGAACCGGATTATGAGGTATGGAAAGACCGGCTCACTATCTACGGCCTTGACCTGATCAGTTTACCGCAGGTAGAACAATTTATCCGGTATGTGTACCAAACATTGCCGGCACTGGATATCCTCATCAACAATGCCGCGCAAACCATTCATTATCCACCGGAATACTACCAGCCGCTGGTGGACAAGGCAGCGCAAGTCCCGCTGCTCCCGGCGGCAGACCAGGCAAGAATTGTAGCCACCGCACCGGCACAACAGGCACTCATTGGTAACCCGGAATTATTTCCTGCCGGACAGCTCGATTTCTTTAATCAGCCACTGGATCTGAGAAGCAGCAACAGTTGGGTCATGAAGCTGGATGAAGTAGATACAGCGGAAGTATTATCTGCTAACCTGGTCAATAATATATCGCCTTTTATGCTCAACAGCCGCCTAAAGCCGCTGATGCTGCAATCTGCTTTCCCGGATAAATTCATTATCAATGTCACTTCTTCCGAAGGACAATTCAGTTATGCCCAGAAAACCATTTATCACCCGCATACCAACATGACCAAAGCGGCACTGAACATGATGACCCGCACCAGCGCCGCCGACTATGCCACACAGCATATTTATATGAACAGCGTAGATGTGGGCTGGGTATCTACCGGCAACCCCATAGAAAAGAAATCAAGACTGGAACAAAAAGGTTTTTTGCCACCGCTGATGCTGGATGATGCCGCCGCCCGCATTTATGATCCGATTGTGCAGGGGATAAATGGTGCCCCGGATTTCGGAAAACTGTATAAAGATTATATCGAAGTAGCCTGGTAAATTTATAACGCCAGGCCACCGTCACAACGTATAACCGTACCAGTTATATTGCCGTTGCGCATGAGAAACAGGATAGTATCCGCTATGTCGTCCGGCTCTCCTACCCTGCCTACCGGCGTTTGGGCGGCATACGCTTCAAAGGTATCAGCTTTGGCAGCTGCCGGCAGAAAATCCCACCAGCCGGTATTTACTACGCCCGGAGAAACAGCGTTGATGCGTAAGGGTTGAATTTCTTTGGCAATAGAAGGAATCATTAATTCCAGTGCACCGTTAATCGCCGCCAGACCAGACACACCCGGCGCCTGCGATATAGCAGAAATAGCCGTGATCAGGGTAATGCTGCCGCCTTTATTGATATAAGGCAATGCTGCCTGCAACGTATTCAGCTGTGGCCAGAACTTGCCTTCAAAGCCTTCCCGCAAATCTTCCAGCGACAGGTCTGCAAAGTTACCGGCGCCTTTAGCGCCACTCAGCGCAATCACCAGGTGATCTACGCCACCCTGCGTGCTGAAAAACGCATCCAGTTCTTTCCGGTTATTACTATCCATGGCAGCGGTTTGTATGCCGGGATTAGCTTTGGCGGCATCTTCCAGCTTGGCAGCAGAGCGACCGGTCACGATTACATTCGCTTTTTCTTTGGCCAACAAGGCAGCAGTAGCCAAACCAATACCGGTGGAACCGCCTGCAATAATTACTTTCTTACTTTCAAATGAGGTAGACATATCGTTATCTTTTATGTACACAAAGTTGGCCCATAAAAGCCGATGCAGGCTTACCTGTATTATGCATTGTATTAACCCGATTATGCATTTTTTCGATACGATAGCGGCGTTTGCCCGGTCTGCTCTCTGAAAAACCGGTTGAAACCCGCAGGGTCACTGAAGTTCAGCTGCCAGGAAATTTCTGAGATAGCCGTATCCGTATGCCGCAATACTGCTTTGGCTTCCTGTATCAGCATATCCGCAATAGCAGCAGATGCCGTATGCCCCGTTACCTCTTTCACGGTACGGTTCAGGTGATTAGGGGTAACGCCCAGCAACGCTGCGTAGTCTGCCACCTTTTTTTTAGCGAGAAAATGCTGGCTCACCAGTTTCTTAAACCGGGGCACCAGGTAAGTATTTCGTGTATCGGTAGCCGTTAGGTGCAACGCCTGTTCTATATAACTCCGCTTTACTTCCAGCAGCAACAGGTAAAGGTACATGCGAACCGCCTTGTCGCATCCGGGTTTATGGTGCCGCAATTCCTCGTTCATCTTACCCACAAAATCCGCCACGGCAGTGATGGCGCTCTTTTCCAGCTGAATAAAAGGTACG